>JAISGW010000191.1 GCA_031262895.1 Tannerella sp.
GCAGCATGAGTCCCCAAGCGGCGGCATAGCCGTATTTCCATTGCAGCTCGGGCATGCCCCTGAAGTTCATCCCCCAAACGCCCACGAGAAAGGTGAGCGGGATGAATACTGTGGCCACGACGGTAAGCCGTTTCATAGTGGCGTCCATGCGGAGGGCGTTGTTGGAGATGTAGAGGTCGACTAAGGAAGAGATGATTTCGCGGCAGCCGTCGCAGGTTTGGGTGACGAACTGCATCTGGTCGTAAAGGTCGGCGTAAACGGGCTGCAGCTCTTCGGTTATCAGGGTGTTGTCCATCCTCAGGAGTTTGGAGAACTGTTCTTTCAAGGGTTGGCTGTTGCGGCGTATGTCGAGGTAATCGCGGCGGCGCTGTTGAATCAGGGCGCCTATGCCGCTCTGGTCGGAATGGATGTCGAGCAGAGCCTCCTCTATATCCTCAAGGGTGTCTTCCACCTTGGCGGCGGCCTCGGCCAAGGCAGAAGTGACCGTGTTCAGGAGGAAAGCCAGCAACATGCCGGGGCCTTTCCGGCGCAGACCGAGCATGTCGCTGTCCAAGGCCTTGCGTACCTCGGCGAAGAGGGGCCGGTCGCTCTCGGTAAAGCTGACTACTATGTTGCCGGCAACGATAATGCCCAAGTGCTCGCTGCAGATTTCCATCTGCTGGTTGTAATAGCTGAGATTAAGGATGAACAGCAACCGGTCGTCGGACTCTTCTATCTTGACCACGTGTTCGGGAGTAAGGACATCTTTGGCATCAAGGCTGTCCAAGCCGCAAGCCCTGACGATGCGCTGCACGGTCTCCGCGTCGCTCAGGCCGCTGACCTGATACCAGTCGACGATTCCCTCCGCCGCTTTCCACGGAGCCGGAGGCAATTCCTCAGGCTTCAGTTCCCGTTCCGCAGGTGCGGCTCCCGAGCCGTAACTGCAAAGGCGGATGCTCGTCCGGGTTTCCTGCTTGCCCACATAAACGTAGGTGTCCGACAATTGCCTGTTGGTGGCACGGCGACGTCTCAACCGACGCCGAAATCTTCTTTGTCTCATATTTCACTTGATTTCATCCCGTAAAAATAGGTATTGTGCATTTTTTACCGTATGACCAAATCGCGCAGGAAATCCTCGCCGACATAAGCGTTCAGGCTTTTCAAAATCTTCTCCCGCGAAAGGGCTAGCTCTTGGCGCAAGACGGCCGAGGAAAGCGCCACGTGCAAGACCCGGTTCTTGACGAAAAGGCTACGGGTGTATTGCAGAATGGCCGGACCGAGCACCTCGCCCCAGGCGCGTTCGGCACGTATGGCGAGCACGCGTTCTTTCAAGGCCGGATTGTCGTCGAAAAAGCCTTCCAAAAGGCTGCCTATGGGTTTGGCATCCTGGCGGTTCATGGGGCGGCCTCCTCTTCGGGACTGGGTTCTCCGCCCTCAAGACGGAAGAGGCGGTATTCCGGCCCTACGGCACGGAGGATTTCGTCAAGCTGCTGGCGGTTGGTGTCGGTAAGGAATATCTGCCCGAAGTCGGCCGAGGCGACAAGTCCTATCAGCCGCTCCACGCGTCCGCGGTCAAGTTTGTCGAAAAGGTCGTCGAGCAACAATAGGGGCGCCTCGCCGCCCTCCTGCTTGAGATAGGCGAACTGCGCCAGCTTCAGGGCGATGAGGAAAGTCTTGTTCTGCCCTTGTGAGCCGGCGCGACGCATCAGGCAGTCGCCCAGCCGCATATCCAATTCGTCCTTATGGACGCCTACGGAAGAAAAGCCAAGGAGGCGGTCGCGTCCCCGTTCGTCGCGCAAACGCTCCTCCCAGCCCTCCTCAGAGAGTTGGGAAACATAGCTCAACCCTACTTCCTCGGCTTCCCCGCAAAGCAGGCGGTGGTAGCGGGCGAAGAGAGGCAAGAGGGCCTCGACCAGACGGCGGCGTTTCTCGTAAACTAAGCGGCCGTGACGGGCAAGCTGGTCTTCGAGCGCTTCGAAAAGTCCCTCATCGGAGGAACTTTCACGCAGCAGCACATTGCGCTGCAGGAGGGCCTTGTTATAGGCAATCAGGGCGTGCAGGTAGGCCGCGTCATGCTGCGAGAGCACCAGGTCGAGGAAACGACGCCGTTCGGCACTGCCGCCCGCTATCAGGGCGGCGTCGGAAGGAGAAACCATCACCGCCGGCAATAAGCCGATATGCTCGGAAAGCCGCCCGTATTCCTTTTTATTGCGCTTGAACTGCTTGCGGCCGCGGCGACGCAGGGCGCAGAATATTTCTTCCGTCCGGCCCCCGCGTTCATATTCGCCCTGCAAGAGGCAAAGTTCTTCCCTATATGAAATAAGCTGGCTATCGGGCGTATTCATGCAGCTCCGGCAAAAGGAAAGATAATAAACCGCGTCAAGCAGATTCGTCTTTCCCATTCCATTGTCGCCGAAAAAGCAGTTTAACTTGGGAGAAAAAGACAAATCCGCCTGTTTTATATTCTTATAATGAAGGATAGATATCTTGCGCAACCACATATTAATGAAGCATTATTCCTGTCGGAGCGGGCAAAATTAAAAAATATCCGCGCCTGATAACGAGGTCTCCGAAAAAAACCTACCTTTGCGCGTCCTTAGCAAAAAGGGCAAGAACAAGATTAAAGAAAAACAAGTAAACAAGTAAAGCAATAAAGCGTATGGCGACGAAAGAAAAGGGCGCGGCCCAAGTCAAGGAAACGGTCGACTTCGTTTCCCGCTCGGAGCGATTCATCGAGAAACATCAAATGAAAATCCTTTACGGAGTAGGCGTTGTCATCGTACTCGCCGCTGCCGTTCTCTGCGTGAGGTATCTCTACTTGGCGCCGAGGGAGGTAAAAGCGGCCAATGCCATCTATAAGGGTGAACAATATTTTGACCGCGATTCCTTTTCGCTGGCCTTGCATGGCAACGGGGCCGATTACGCGGGCTTCGAAAGCATTATTTCCGATTACGGAAGCACCCGCAGCGGCAACCTGGCCAAGGCTTATGCCGGCATCTGCTACTTCCGCTTAGGCCAGCCCGACAAGGCGTTGCCCTTGCTGAAAGCCTATTCGGGCGACGACAAAATGGTCGCCCCCGCCGTCACCGGTTTGATTGGCGACTGCTACGTCAATCTCGGTCAGGTAAAGCAAGGCATCACCTATTTTGAGAAGGCCGCCAAGGAAGCCGACAACGAAGTCATCAGCCCTACTTACCTCAAGAAGGCCGGCATCGCTTATGAGGATTTGAAGCAATACGCTGAAGCGGTCAAGGCTTACCAGGCTATCAAGCAACGTTATGCCAATTCACAGGAAGCCGCCGACATCGACAAATACATTACCCGGGCTTCCGAATTGGAAAAGCAAAAATAATGGCTACGGCATACCATAATCTTTCGGAATACGACCCGAACACAGTGCCCGACGCTACCGGCATGAGGTTCTCCGTCGTCGTCTCCGAATGGAACCGTCCTGTCACCGAACATCTCCTCGAAGGCGCCGTGAATACACTCGAACGTTGCGGCGCCTTACCGGAAAACATCTTCGTGAGCCATGTCCCCGGCAGTTTCGAACTCACCTTCGGCGCTTTGAAGGCGGCCGAACGCGAACAGCCCGACGCCGTGATTGTGTTGGGTTGCGTGATACGTGGCGAGACTCCCCATTTCGATTACGTCTGCTCGGCCGTCACCCAAGGCATGGTCGAACTCAATCTTCGCGGCAAGATACCCTTCCTTTTCGGCCTGCTTACCACAAATACTTTGCAACAAGCCGAAGCACGTTCGGGCGGTAAACTCGGCAATAAGGGCGACGAAGCCGCCATCACTGCCATTAAAATGGCACAATACAATAGGAAAGTTGAAAATTGAAAATACGCTTATTCTTCCTCGCCGCAGTGTTTGCCCTGACGGAAGGATGCTATCATACCGCTTATCCTCCCGAATATTTTTACGACACAAGTTGGACGGCCTTTGAAACGGGCAGCGTGTATGACCCGCGCGACAGCAGCGTCGTGCTTTACTCTTACCGTTACGACCACCTCCTCCAACTCGGTGAAGGCACTTACGTGCATACCATACACCGCCAAATCAAAACACCTTCTTCAACCGGTTATCTGACGCAGCCCGATTCCATCCTCAAGGGCAGCTTCACCATCCTTTATCCTGAAATCACCTTCCGTAACGGCGGGCAGACCACCTTGGGCGACTTCATCGGCACTACCTCCATGGAAGTAGCCCCCGCAGGTTCGGCCGTGCTGGCCTTTACACAAAAAACGACGGAATGACCGGCCTCGCGGCCAAACATCCCGTCTGTAATCAAAGTGTAAATATTTATTCTTTCCTATAAGTATTTGTCGCTACCCTTATACGTAGTCGCTCCACTTCAAGTTGCGCATGTCGCCGCTCTTAGCCGCTTCAAGATGGAAGGCAAAGCAGCATTTGAGGTTCTGCGGGGTCTGTCCCTTGATGCCCATGGCGAGGTACTCGTTCAACAGGGGCTTGTAGTCGGGATGCACGCAATGGTCAATAATCAGGCGCGCACGCTGCATGGGCGACTTGCCGCGCAGGTCGGCTACGCCGTATTCGGTGATGATGGCCTTGACGGAGTGCTCGCTGTGGTCGAGGTGGGATACCATGGGTACGAAGGCACTGATTGTACCTCCCTTGGCCGTAGAAGGCGTGGTAAAGATGGAGAGCATGGCCGAGCGGGTGAAGTCGCCCGAACCGCCGATGCCGTTCATCATGCGGGTGCCCGATACATGGGTGGAGTTGATATTGCCGAAGATGTCGGCTTCCAGGGCGGTGTTGATGGCAATCAGACCGAGACGGCGGGCCACTTCGGGGTTGTTGGATATCTCTTGTGGACGGAGAAGGAGGCGGGGCTTAAAGAAATCGAGGTGGGCGTAAATGTCGTCAAGCACCTCGTTGCTGACAGTTAGCGAGCAGCCGCTGGCAAATTTTATGCGGCCTTCCTTCATGAGCTTGATAACGGCGTCCTGAATGACCTCGGTGTAAATATTGAAGGCGGGAATATCCTTGTTCTCGCCCATGCAACCCAAGACGGCATTGGCCACGTTGCCCACGCCGCTCTGAAGGGGCACGAACTCCTTGGGCAGGCGGCCGGCTTTCAATTCGGCGACCAGGAAGTCGGAGACGTTCTGGCCGATGGCCTTGGTCACGTCGTCCAGCGGGGTAAACTTGCCCTGTTCGTTCGGCTCATTGGTGCGGACGACACCGACAATTTTACGGGGATCTACCTTGACGCAATCCGTGCCTATCCTGTCGGAAGGCTTATAAACGGGTATCTCGCGGCGGTAAGGCGGGTCCTGCAATTCAATGATGTCGTGCATGCCGCGTATTTCCTTGGGATGGCGGGCGTTCAACTCTATGATGATACGGTCGGCCATCCGGCAAATGGTAGGCAATATGCCCACGCCGGAAGTAGGGACGATTTCGCCGTCTTCCGTTACGTCGGCTGCTTCAACTATGGCCACGTCAACCTTGCCGAGGAAGCCGTATCGCAGGTCCTGCGCCAGCTCGGAAAGGTGCATGTCCACATAATTGGTCTCCCGCGCGTTCAAGAGGGCGCGCAGATCCTTGTTTGTCTGGTAGGGCATGCGGAATTTGATTGCTTTGGCGCGGGCCAGTGCCCCGTCGAGATGGTCGCCCGTGGAAGCGCCGGTGAACATGCCGATCTGGAAGGGATGCCCCTTTTCGTGTTCGGCCTCGGCCAGCTTGGCCACAGCAGAAGGGACGACCTTAGGACAGCCCGAAGGCGTGAAGCCGCTGAATCCCACGGTATCGTCGTTGTGCACGTAGGTAGCGGCCTCTTCGGCCGTAATGAATTTCAATGCCATGATAGAAAAATGTTTTAATAATATTGGTTATAAAAAAGTGATCGTGATTACTTTTCTGCGCAAGACCTTATTTTCTTCCGACAAGATGCTATCTTATTTCGACAAGACCTTGTGCCGTTCTTGCAAAACGTTGCAAAGTTAATACTTGCGGGTGAGTATTTCGGAATATACCAAGGCTTTTTTCAACTCTTCCATATCCGAAAAGGCGTCATCAGGCAGGCGAAATCCCCCACCCTCGTCTGTTTCTCCTCCTTCGGAAGTCAATTCTCCGAGAAAGAAATCTTCACCGGATACAGCCCGTTCACCCTCCACGGGGAGCGGCACATAAGAGGATACTTTGCGTTTAGAAGATTCTTTACTTTTAGGTGTTGTGCTTGTGTTTTCCTCGGTTTCGGCAGGGCGGCTCGCCTCTGCAGGTGCCGTCTGACTCTCGCCTACATGCTTTGCACGTCTGGCCAGATTCCATAGGCTCCAGCCTATAGCCAAAGCAAATAAAAGGATGTATTGCCAATCTGCCTTCTCCATAAAAAAGATGTATTTTTGCGCCCCAAAGTTAGGGATAAAAAGTGAATAAGGGCAACTTCACAGCCACCCTTACTCGATTTAACCAAAACCTTAACTATGAAAAAATTTTACGTTTTTCGACGACAAAAGTACACCCGCTTTTTTTACCCTGCAAACTTTCATGAAAGTTTTTAGAAGAGCGAGAAAATATTTAAACGGAATTAACGAGACAAAAATGGATTATATAAAAGAAGAAGCAAAATCAAGAAAAAAAGTTGCCGCGGAAAAGAAGTTTTTCCTTGAGACCTACGGTTGCCAGATGAACGTAGCCGACAGCGAAGTGGTGGCCTCGGTGATGGAAATGGCCGGTTACGACCCGGCCGCCTCGGTAGAAGAGGCCGACGCCGTCTTCCTGAACACCTGCTCGGTGAGGCAAAAGGCCGAGGACCGGATACTGGGCCGGCTGGAATACCTCCGTTCGCTGCGAAAGAAAAGGGGCGGCCGCCTCATCATCGGCGTGCTGGGTTGCATGGCCGAACGCGTGAAAAACGAACTGCTCGACAATTACGGCGTCGACCTGGTGGCCGGCCCCGACGCTTACCTCGACCTGCCGCATCTGGTGGCGGCCGCCGAGCGGGGCGAAAAGGCCATCAACGTGCAGCTCTCCGCCGGGGAGACTTATGCCGAGGTGCAACCTTTGAAATTGGGTGGCCTGCATATCTCCGGCTTCCTATCCATCATGCGGGGCTGCAACAATTTCTGCTCCTACTGCATTGTGCCGTATACCCGGGGCCGCGAACGGAGCCGCCCTTTGGAAAGCATCCTGGCGGAAGTACGCACCATGCGGGAAAAGGGATACCGCGAGATTACGCTCTTAGGGCAGAATGTCAATTCTTACCGATACGAGGACGAAAGCGGGACGACCGACTTTTCCCGCCTGCTGGCGGCGGTGGCCGAAGCCGCCCCTGAAATGCGTGTCCGCTACACCACCTCGCACCCTAAAGACATGAGCGACGAGACCCTCGCCGTGATGGCCGCCCACCCCAACATCTGCCGCCACGTGCATTTCTGCGCCCAATCGGGCAGCTCCCGTATCCTGAAGCTGATGAACCGCCATTACACCCGCGAACAATACCTCGAACGCGTGGCGGCCATACGGCATTACCTCCCCGACTGCGCCATTTCCAGCGACCTCTTCTGCGGCTTCCATTCCGAAACGGAGGAGGATTTCCAGCAAACCCTCTCGCTGATGCGCGACGCGGCCTTCGACGCGGCCTTCATGTTCAAGTATTCCGAACGGCCGGGCACTTACGCGGCCAAACACCTGCCGGACGACGTGCCCGAGGAAGTCAAGCTGCGCCGCCTTCAGGAAATGATAGACTTGCAAAACGAGCTTTCCGAAGCCAGTAACCGGCGCGACCTGGGGAAAACTTTCGAAGTGCTGGTAGAAGGATTCTCCAAACGCTCGCACGAACAGTTCTTCGGCCGTACGAGCCAAAACAAGGTCATTGTCTTCGATAAGGGCGATGCCCGCATCGGACAGTTCCTCCCCTTACGTGTCACCCGCGCCACTTCCGCTACCCTCTTCGGGGAACGTCCATAGAAAAATGTATCCGCCCTCCCTTTTTAAGGCCGTGAATTTTTTCACGATGCTCCCTGAGCCTCGGGGAAGGTCGTGAATTTTTTCACAGTGTCCCCCGAACCTCGGGGAAGGTTGTGAATTTTTTCACGGTGTCCCCTGAGCCTGGGGAAGGCCGTGAATTTTTTCACGGTGCTCCCTGAACCTCGTGGAAGGCCGTGAATTTTTTCACGGTGCTCCCTGAGCCTGGGGAAGGCTGTGAATTTTTTCACGGCCTCATCACAAAAGAAAAGCCGGATGCGAAACATCCGACTTTTCTTGCACCAGCTTGCTTTCTATTTTTCCGGATCTATCCAGACGCGCTGGGTCATCAGGTCGCCGCTCCAGCCCTGCTCCTTGATGGCCGCCTGGTAATTGGCCGTGTTGGAATTGGCCTCGTCGGTAGGATACGTGAAGCGCCGGGGAATCGTGCCGTTGGTCACGTTGCCGAAGTAATTGACCGGCTTCAGGACAGGGTAGCCCGAACGGCGCCAGTTGGCAAAGGTCTCATACTCGTCGCCAAGGGTGGCAACGTAGTATTGGGTGTTGATTTGCTCCAG
>JAISGW010000198.1 GCA_031262895.1 Tannerella sp.
GGTTGTCAATCAAATCATTTAGTTTAGAATAGAGGAGGCAAACTTAGGCATCTTTCCACCGATAAAAAAATATACAGGCCGGATAGGGGAACATTTCTACGGTAAAACTTGCGCGGAAGAAAAAAACACGTACCTTTGCAGCACGATTTCCGAAAGGAGGTCGGCCATAGCGCGGAGTGGAGCAGTGGTAGCTCGTTGGGCTCATAACCCAAAGGTCACAAGTTCGAGTCTTGTCTCCGCAACCAAAGGAAGGAAGGAGAAGCGGCAGCTTGTTCTTCCTTTTTTATTTCCCTTCAATTTTGTTGTCAAATGGAGAGGCCGTAGGCGTGCTTCACCTCGTCCATCACGAAGATGCTTTCCACGGAGCCGAGGCTTTCTATGGTGCCCAGTACGTTGAGGAGGAATTCCTGGTAGTATTTCATGTCGGGGGCGTGTATTTTCAGCAGGTAATCGTAGTCGCCGGAGATGTTGTAGCATTCGGTCACTTGCGGGATGTCTTGCACGATGCGGGCGAAGTCGGCGGCTATGTCGCGGTTCATGCGCCGGAGTTTGACGCGGCAGAACACCTGGAAACCCTGGTTCAGCTTTTCGGCGTCGAGCACGGCCACGTATTTCTTAATGTAGCCGTTGGCCTCAAGGCGCTTGAGCCGCTCGAAGACGGGCGTTGAAGAAAGATGTACTACGGCGGCCAGTTCCTTGACCGTCAGGCGGGCGTTCTCCTGCAAGGCGCGGAGTATGAGCAAGTCCTTTTGATCCAAAGTTTCCATGTATTCCTTATTTCCGCAAAACTACGGCATTTCGCCAGCCCGTCCAAATGGCGCGTCTGTCGCCCGGATACCGGCCGAATAATTTTGGTTCCTTTGTCAAAGATAAAAGCGAAAAAACTACCTTTGCCCGCAAAAATGAATACAGCGAGTAAATAAAGGACTATCGATGAAAATAAAAGCGAATTACACCAACAACCCCGTATGGAAAGAAATTTATTCCCATTCTTCTTTGCCGGAAACTTTGAAGCCTCTGGGAAAGATTGCGGCCAACCTGTGGTGGGTATGGAATGAACAGGCCAGGGATTTGTTCGAAAAATTAGACAAAAAACTTTGGAAGCAGTCGGAAGCCAACCCCTTCCTGATGTTGCAGGGTTTGTCCACCACGCGCATGGATGAAATCATGCACGATGAGGAATTGATGGGCGAACTCAAAACTTGCTATGCCTCGTTCACCGATTACATGAACGTCAAGATGGACGCGACCAAACCTTCCGTGGCTTATTTCAGCATGGAATACGGTTTGAGCCATGTCTTAAAAATATACTCCGGCGGCCTCGGCATATTGGCAGGCGACTACCTGAAGCAGGCCAGCGACAGCCGGATGGACCTCTGCGGTGTGGGCTTCCTTTATCGTTACGGCTACTTCACGCAGACCTTAGCGATGGACGGGCAGCAGATAGCCAACTATGAAGCCCAGAACTTCAGCTCCCTGCCGCTGGAACAGTTGCGGAACGCCGACGGCTCACCCCTGATTCACGAGGTTCCCTTCCCGGGGCGCACGGTCTATTCCAACGTCTGGAAAGTCAGCGTGGGCCGCGTACCGCTGTATCTGATGGACACCGATATTCCCGAGAACAGCGAATGGGACCGTTCCATCACCCACCAGCTTTACGGGGGCGACTGGGAAAACCGCATGAAACAGGAATACATGCTGGGCATCGGTGGCATCCTGCTGCTCAAGCGCCTCGGCATCAAAAAGCAGATATATCATTGCAACGAAGGGCACGCCGCCCTGATTAACGCTCAACGTTTGGTCGATTACATCCAGGACGAGCATCTCTCGTTCAACCAGGCCATGGAACTGGTGCGCGCTTCTTCCCTTTATACTTGCCATACGCCCGTGCCGGCCGGCCACGATTACTTTGAAGAAGGCTTGTTAGGACGCTATATGGGTTCTTTCCCCGAACGCCTCGGCATCTCTTGGCAGGAATTCATGGATATGGGCCGCGTGAATCCCGGTTCGAACGAGAAATTCTGCATGAGCATTTTCGCCCTGAACACCTGCCAGGAAGTTAACGGCGTAAGCTGGCTGCACGGCAAGGTTTCGCAACGCATGTTCGCCCCCGTATGGAAGGGCTACTTCCCCGAAGAATTGCATGTCACCTACGTCACCAACGGTGTGCACCTGTCTACCTGGGCCGCCCGCGAGTGGATGCGTTTCTACCATAGCCATTTCGACAAAGGCTTTGACGCCGACGAGTCCAACCCCGACTATTGGGCTGCCGTGCAGAACGCTCCCGACGAGGAGATTTGGAATAGAAGGAAAAAGCTGAAAGAGAAATTGGGGAAATACATCAAGACGCAGTTCGAAGACCACTGGTTGAAAAATCAGGGCGACCCCTCGAAGGTGATTTCCGTATTGGAGCGTATCAACTCCAATGCCCTGATGATAGGCTTCGGGCGCCGTTTCGCCACGTACAAGCGGGCACACCTCCTGTTTACCGACCTGGACAGGCTGGCAAAAATCGTGAACAACGAAAAATGCCCCATCCAATTCATCTTTACCGGCAAGGCGCATCCGGCTGACGGCGGCGGACAAGGTCTCATCAAACATATCATTGAAGTGTCGCGCCGGCCTGAGTTCTTAGGCAAAATCATCTTCCTGGAAAATTACGACATGCGTTTGGCCAGGCGCCT
>JAISGW010000052.1 GCA_031262895.1 Tannerella sp.
ACCAAAGAGCGGATATGATGGTTCTTGCGCAGGTCTTCAAAGGCGGCTTTGACCTCGCCGGCGCTCTTCGCCGTAAAGCCGCGCAGGTAAATATAACCGGTGTCCTTGCCTCGTACGCCGTAATAAACGACTTGGTCGACCACGACCTGCTTGCGCGTAACTTCCACCGTACGGGGCTTCTTCTCGCCCGGTCGTTGTATCTTTATTTTCACCTTGGTATTGGGCACCCCCTTCAGCAGGGCGCTTACCTTGTCGCTGGGGAAGTCTTTCACGTTGGTCGTATCAATTGCCAGGAAACGGTCGCCGGGCAGTAATCCGGCTTTCATGGCCGGCATGCCTTCGATGATTTCCGACACAATCACGCCTCCGCCGTCGCCGCGTTTGGTAATATAAGCTCCTATGCCGCCGTATTCGCCGGTCTTCAGCAGGTCCAACTCGTCCATGTCCTGCTCCGGGATGTACACCGTGTACGGGTCCAAGCCGGCCAGCATGGCGTCAATGCCCCGCCTGACGGTCGTTTCCAAATTGATGGAATCCACATAGAACATCTCCATCTCTTTGACTACGGCATTAAATATTTCCAATTGTTTGGCTGTCTCGAAACGCTTGTCGCCCGTTTCTTGGGCCAGTACCTGATGGGGGGCTAAAGTAAGAAGCAGGAGGCCGAACAGGGCAGGCTTCCAGCAGCGAAAGTTTTTCTTCATGATCATGCTGTTTGATAATCAAGTTGCAAATGTAGAAATATTTCTTTGGGGAAGCGGCCGCATCGTTCCGAATTAATATCTAAGTTTGCAAACATTATTTAAGTAGCATGTTATACCTTCTCCTTTCTTTGGTGGCCTTGGGATTGGTGGCCGCCCTTTTGGGACAGCTCCGCAACCGGCGGCTTGCAGGACAGATGCGCCGCGGCGAAATCCAGGCGATGCCGGAAGTACAAGAGCGGCCGGCGGGCTGTTGCGGGCTTCATGCGGTCTGCGAGCGTACCGGCAAGGCGGCCGTGGAGGAACCAGACTATTACGACGACGAAGAACTGGACCGTTTCCGCGGCACGCCTTCCGGCGCTTATGCGGAAGAGGCGGCCAATGAATTCCGCGAGGTGCTCTATACCCTGCGGGAAGAAGAAGTCCCCGCCTGGCTTTGCAGCTTGCAGATGCGCGGGGTGGAACTGCCTGACTCGGTAAAAGACGAAGCCTACCTGATAGTGGGCGAACAAATGCAGACGGCCTGAAACATGCTGGGCGGAATCTTGTCATATCCATTTTTTCAATATGCTCTTTTGGGGAGCCTTTTTGCTTCTATAGCCTGCGCTGTGGTGGGCAGCTACGTCGTCGTGCGGCGCATGGTGTTCATCAGCGGAGGTATCACCCACGCTTCCTTCGGTGGGGTGGGCATAGGCCTGTACTTGGGCTGGCATCCGCTGCTCACGGCTATCGGCTTTGCCGTGCTTTCGGCCTTCGGGGTGGAATGGGCCAGCCGTTCGCAGCAGGTGCGCGAGGATTCGGCCATCGCCGGCGTCTGGTCGCTGGGGATGGCTATCGGCGTTCTCTTCATTTTCCTCTCGCCCGGTTATGCGCCCAACCTTTCTGCCTATCTTTTCGGCAATATCCTGACCGTGTCGCGCGCTGACGTGTACGGCATGGCGCTGTTGGCCTGCTTTCTGACGGCGGCTTTCCTGCTGTTCCGCAGGGAAATCCTGTACTTGGCGTTCGACCCCGATTTCGCCCGCACCCAAGGTCTGCCCGTCCGTCGGATAGAATACCTGATGATGTTGGCCATTGCCGTGACCGTCGTCCTTTCCATCCGCCTGGTAGGCATCATGATGCTGATGAGCCTGCTCACCCTGCCACAAATCATCAGCGGCCTTTTCACTTCCGATTTCCGCAAGATGGTCTGCGGCAGTGCTGCCGTGAGCTTTCTGGCTTGCCTTTTCGGTTTGTTTTGCTCTTATTTTCTTGACGTGCCGACAGGCGCCTTCATTGTCCTCCTCCTTGTCGTCCTTTTTCTCGCGGCCAAAGGCTTCCAACGCCTGGCGCGCTCCCATTAAGCCTTGTTGAGTTCCACGAAATGCCGGAAGTTTTGGAAGGCGCGCCCGCTGTCAAGCAGTTCGCGGGCTTCTGCCAGGCAGTCGGCTATGGACTTGGTAGGGCAGATGAGCCGGATGGCGAAGGCGGCATTCGCGGCCACGCAATTCTTCTGTGCTTCGGTAGCTGAGCCGTCCATGACGGCCTCGAAAATGCGGGCGGCCTTTTGGGGCGTGTCACCTCCGTACAAGTCGGTTTCGCGGAGGCGTGAAAGGCCAAGCATTTCAGGCGTATAGACATTCTCCTGCCCGTTCGTGGAGACCTTAAATTCACCGGTGAGCGAAATCTCGTCGTAGCCGTCCAGACTGTGTACTACGGCAAATCGCGTTCCGGTAGCCTGATAGACATAAGTATAAAGCCTAAGCATAGGCAAGCTGTAAACGCCAAGCAACTGGTAAGCCGGACGTGCCGGATTGACTAAGGGGCCGAGCAGATTAAAAAAGCTGCGCACGCCGAGGTGTTTGCGCACTCCGGCCACGGCTTTCAAGGCAGGGTTGAAAAGCGGGGCGTGCAGAAAGGCGATGTGGCATTCGTCCATGGAGCGGCGCAAGCGGTCGGGCACGTCGGTAAAGGCCACGCCGTGCTGTTCCATCACGTTGCTGGCGCCGCTCACCGAGGTGGCACCGTAGTTGCCATGTTTGACGACTGGGTAGCCTCCGGCGGCCAGCACGAAGCAGGCCGCCGTCGAGATGTTGAAGGTGTTCTTGCCATCGCCTCCCGTGCCCACGATGTCCATGGACGCGTAGTCCGATAAGTCGACGGGCTTGCACAGTTCCAGCAGGGCCTGCCGGAAGCCGTATAGTTCTTCCACCGAGATGCTGCGCATCAGGAAAACCGTGATGAGGCTGGCCACCTGCGCTTCCGTATAGTGACCATCGGCCATTTCATGCAGGATGCGGCAGGATTCTTCGCGTCCCAGATATTGGTGCTCGAAGAGTTTGTACAATATTTCTTTCATTTTGAGTTATGCATTAGTTATAAGTTATGAATTATGTAGGCGGGCGGCTAAATCGACGGCGGCCTGCAAACTTTCCGGGTAGCGGAGGCGGCCGCTCCGGCTGAGGAAGAAAAGGGAGGCATAGGCTTGGTTGCGCCGACCGTCTAAGCCGACAAAGCCTACCCTGTCGTAAGCGGTCGCAGGCGGCGTCGGGCGGTTTTGCGAGGCCGGTGAGGAGCCGAAAAGATGGAAGCCGCCAAAGTCGAAATAGAAGAGGTAAGGCGAAGGATTGGTGCTGCGCATGGCGCGGTAGACCTTGAAGTCGTCTCCCAGGAAAGGCTGCTCGCGGACAGGGCCGACCGCTCCCCCAGGTCCTTCAGTCTCGAAGTTATAGGAAGCGAAGTTGCGGTTGCGTATCAGGGCTTCTATTTCCGGCAAACGGCTTTCCTCGCCCTCAAGCAGCAGTTCCTTCAGCAAGAGTTCGTTCTTGTAATGGTCGAATATGACGACATACTTATATAATATGTATAGGCGTTCGGGGGCTTCACCTTCTTTTTTGCAGGTGTAGCCGAAGAAGCCGCAGCCTTCCTTGTTGCAGCCTGCCATCGTATGGAAGCAGCTCAGGAAGTCTTGCATCAGGGTGTCGGGTTCCTCGCTGCTGCCGCCGGCCAGGGCGCTGCGCAGCGTTTGGCCGGCGGCACCCTTCGAAACGGAAGGGAACTTCATCAGGCACTCACCCTGCTTGTGACTGAGGCTGGCTAATGGGCAGAAGGCCAGGTAAGAACGGCTTTTGTCAGCTGCCTGGTAATCGGAACTTTCTAACAGAGCGGAAGCCGGATGTAGGTCGCGCAGCTTCAGGTAGAGGCTGACAGGCGTGTGCAGGTCGCCCAACAGGTTCCGGCTACACACGGAAAATTGGAAATTGAATCTTGAAAAATCCATTGTCTTATTCATTCGTTATTGCATATAAAAAGAGAGCGGCCTGTCGCAAGTGCAACAAGCCGCTCTCTTTTGGGGTTCCTTATTTCAAAGGCAAACACGCGTGACTGCATTCCTTACGACCGGGGGTAGTAGGAAGCGCCACCAATACAACATGTTTGCCAAAATCTGATTCATTGTTTATCTCTTGTTTTTGTCATTCTATTGACGCCGCAAAATTACGGTTATTTCAAAAATATGCAAGGCTGAGAAGAAAATTACCTTCATCAGGAGACAGAGAGAGTAACAGTCAACGTTCAGTCACCTCTTCTTTAAAGGTTAATTAATCGTAAATATTTAATAGGCTTGTAGTGGGCTTGCTCCTGAAAAGGAGGAAAAGGCTAACTTTGTGCCGTTTCTGCGTAAAAAAAGGATTACACCTTTGGCACGCTGTGCAAAAAAGAGAATAGAGAACAATAGTATAAACAAAAAAGTAGTAGAAGAAAATGCCTACAATTCAGCAATTAGTGAGGAAAGGGCGGGAAACGTTGGCCGTGAAGGGCAAATCTCCTGCGCTTGACGCCTGCCCCCAGCGGCGCGGCGTTTGCGTGAGGGTCTACACGACGACGCCCAAGAAGCCTAATTCCGCCATGCGCAAAGTAGCGAGGGTGCGTTTGACCAATGCGAAAGAGGTGAACGCTTACATCCCCGGAGAGGGCCACAACCTGCAGGAGCACTCCATCGTGATGGTGCGCGGCGGTCGTGTAAAGGATCTCCCCGGCGTACGTTACCACATCGTCCGCGGCACCTTGGACACAGCCGGGGTGAACGGCCGTACGCAGCGCCGTTCGAAGTATGGCGCCAAGCGCCCGAAGCCCGGACAGCCCGCCGCCGCAGCCAAGAAGAAGAAATAAAGACATTCTTTGGAAAGGAATTTAGAAAACGAGTTAATGAAGCTGGTTTGAGTGATTGGGAATAGCTATGAAGGTTGAGTAAAGGATTCAGCGGAACCCTTGAAGACGAAGCAAAAGGCAACCAAGAACAAGAACAAAAAATTTGAAGACAAATGAGAAAAGCAAAGCCCAAGAAAAGGCAGGTGCTGCCGGATCCCGTATTCGGCGACGTGAAAGTGACCAAGTTCGTCAACCATTTGATGTATGACGGCAAGAAGAACACTGCCTATGAGATATTCTACACCGCACTGGAGACAGTGAAGAACAAATTGGCGAACGAAGAGAAATCCGCATTGGAAATCTGGAAAGCGGCTCTCGACAACGTGACGCCCCAGGTGGAAGTGAAATCACGCCGTGTAGGCGGAGCCACCTTCCAAGTCCCCACAGAAATACGCCCCGACCGCAAGGAATCCATTTCGATGAAGAATTTGATAGCCTACGCGCGCAAACGCGGGGGCAAGACTATGTCCGACAAACTCGCGGCCGAGATTGTGGACGCCTTCAACAACCAGGGCGGCGCTTTCAAACGCAAGGAAGACATGCACCGCATGGCCGAAGCCAACCGCGCCTTCGCCCACTTCAGGTTTTAAATGATTAGGAGAAAGTAAAGACAGAATGGCAAGAACCGACGAACTTTTAAATTACACGCGCAACATCGGCATCATGG
>JAISGW010000103.1 GCA_031262895.1 Tannerella sp.
CGACGAGGTAGAAGTCTACATCGAAAACCAGGAAGACAAAAAGGGGCAATTGGTGCTTTCACACCGCAAGGCGCGCGCCGCCCGTTCTTGGGACCGTGTCAACGAGGCCATGGAGAAAAACGAAGTGGTCAAAGGTTTCATCAAATGCCGCACCAAAGGCGGCATGATTGTCGACATCTTCGGCATCGAAGCCTTCTTGCCCGGTTCGCAAATAGACGTGAAGCCCATTCGCGACTACGACCTCTTCGTCAACAAGACGATGGAGTTCAAAATCGTGAAAATCAACCAGGAATACAAGAACGTGGTGGTTTCGCACAAGGCGCTTATCGAAGCAGAACTTGAACAGCAAAAGAAAGAAATCATCTCCAAGTTGGAGAAGGGACAGGTACTGGAGGGTACGGTGAAGAACATCACCTCCTATGGCGTCTTTATCGACTTGGGCGGTGTAGACGGTTTGATTCACATCACCGACCTTTCCTGGGGCCGCGTGGCGCATCCCGACGAGGTCGTACAGCTTGACCAGAAACTCAACGTGGTCATCCTCGACTTCGATGACGAAAAGAAACGCATCGCCTTAGGCTTGAAGCAGCTCACCCCGCATCCTTGGGACGCACTTGACCCCAACCTCAAAGTGGGCGACCACGTGAAGGGGAAAGTTGTCGTCATGGCCGACTATGGTGCCTTCGTAGAAATCGCTCCCGGCGTGGAAGGCTTGGTACACGTCTCCGAAATGTCGTGGACACAACACCTGCGTTCGGCGCAAGATTTCATGAAGGTGGGCGACGAGGTGGAAGCCGTCGTGCTTACCCTTGACCGCGAAGAACGCAAGATGTCGCTCGGCATCAAGCAGCTCAAACCGGATCCTTGGGAAGACATAGAAATTCGCTTCCCGGTTGGCTCGCGCCATACGGCCAAGGTGCGCAACTTCACCAACTTCGGTGTCTTTGTAGAAATCGAAGAAGGCGTGGACGGCTTGATTCACATCTCCGACCTTTCCTGGACGAAGAAGATCAAGCACCCCAGCGAGTTTACCCAGCTTGGAGCCGACATCGACGTGGTCGTTCTCGAAATCGACAAGGACAATCGGCGCCTTTCCTTAGGCCACAAGCAACTTGAAGAAAATCCTTGGGACGTGTTCGAGACTATTTTCACGGTAGGTAGCATCCATGAGGGCACTATCGTAGAAATGCTTGACAAGGGTGCCGTCATCGCCCTGCCATACGGGGTGGAAGGCTTTGCCACGCCCAAGCACTTGGTTAAGGAAGACGGCTCGCAGGCTCAGGTCGACGAGAAGTTACCCTTCAAGGTCATCGAGTTCAGCAAGGACAACAAGCGCATCATCCTTTCGCATAGCCGCATCCACGAGGACGAGTTGAAACACGCCCGCAAGGAATCCGCACAAGGCGAAAGGAAACCCCGCCGCGGCAAGGAAGAACCCCAGACGGCTACTCCTCAAATAGAGAAGACCACGCTGGGCGACATCGACGCCTTGGCTGCTCTGAAAGAGAAACTTTCAAATGAAGGCGAATAATTTTCGAGACGTTTGATTTCTTTCATAAAAAACTCCCGCGCTGCTAAGGCAGGCGGGAGTTTTTTTATTTCTTTTCTATGGCTTCCTGAAGCAGGCGGCAAAGCTCCTCATCCATTTCCTGCCCTTCGGTAGCCAGGTAATATTGCCGGGCAATTTCCAAGGGAGAAATTTCTTGCATTTCCTGAATGGAAAGACTGCGGCCGCCGTCTTCCGCCGTCTTGGGGGGGCGGTTCACCTTAATGTAACAATACTTGCAAGCCTTGCCGCGAGCCGCTTCGAAGGCGCGTTCGTTGCAATCAGGTGCCAAATAGGCATTATCCAGCAATACGTTCAGTCGCAGGTAGGCAGGCTGTGCCGGAAGAAAGTCGGCCAAAGCTTGTAAAGCCTCTTCAAAAGGAACCGGTTCCTTTCCGGGCAAGGTCAGGCAAGGCAAAGGATTAAATATTTCCACCGGATGGACACAGGGCGGTAGCCCTTTTTCCAATTCCACGATAGAAACCGAATGAGGATATTGCTCGTCGAAGCTGGTCGGCAGAGGCGAACCGGCGTAGCGCGCCCGTCCTCCGCTGCCAGGCATATCCTGCGGGCAATGAATGTGCCCCAAGGCCAGATAATCGTAACCTTCGCCCAAATCTTGAAGCGGCACGTAATCCATACCGCCGGCAGAAGCTTCGTCGCGGCCAGGCATTTCCGCGCCGCCGACAGCCAGATGCGCCATCAACACGACGGGCAAAGCCTCTTTGTTGCGCTCCTTCACCTTATCAAGCAAGGCTTGGAAAAAGCGAGCCTGCCGTTCCTCACGTGGAGTATCGGCCTCAAGGGCGGGAAAATTCTGCGGATAGACATGGGGGACTGCGACCACATAGCCCGACAGCTGACCGTCTACTGCCCGCACTTCTATAATGTGTTTCTCCAAATTGACCGCCTCGCCCGTCCGTTCGAGGTTGCCAACCACATGGACGCGAAAATGTCGCCAAAGGCTACCGTCGACTTCCAGCTTGGCGCTGCTGTCGTGGTTGCCGGCCGTGACGACGACTTCCATTTCGGGACAGGCTTCGTGTACTTTCAGCATGCCTTCGATGTACATGCGCTGCACCGCGGCCGAAGGAGCCGACTGGTGGTAAACGTCTCCGCTTACCACCATCAAGTCGGGTCGCTCGGTTGCCACGATGTCGGCCAGCTGTTCGAGAAAAGCCTGCTGTTCCGCACTGCGGTCGTAATTATACAGCATCTGTCCCAGATGCCAGTCGCTCGTATGCAGCAGTTTCATTTCATGGATTGAATGACCGACTGGTTGACCTCGCGTACGGCCTGCTCATTGATTTTCACCACGCGCCGGTCATAAGTCATCAGGCCGTTCACCTCACCTTCCACGTCGGTGGTCTGGGTATAGACGGCCGCCGAAAAGCCCCGCTGGATAAGTGGCTTCAGTTCGTTAGCGAATTTCACGTACTCGGCTGTCACCTCGTCGGAGTTCTTGTATTGCACATAGCCCCAATTACGGTTTTCGCGCCAGAGATGTCCTTTAAGAGGCAGTCCGATGCCACCGTACTCGCCCAGCACATTGACCCGTTCGGGGTCGAAGAGGTACATGGCCGGACCGGGATAATTGTGCAAATCAAGGATGTCGCCGCAAGGGCGATAGTTGCCCCCACTGGCCGGGTCAACCAAGCGTGAAGGGTCGTAGCTCTTGGTTTCCGCAGCGATTTCTTCCGTATCGAACTGGCCCCAGCCTTCATTGAAGGGCACCCATACGACCACGCAAGGGTTGGACATGCAAAAGTCCATGATGGCTTTCCATTCACTGTGGTAATCGGCTATGGAAGCAGGGCTGCGGTGCTGGTCGGTGCCGCCGTTGTAAACGTGGGGCTGCCAGCTGTTGCCCAAGTCGCCGGAGGGCATATCTTGCCAGACGAGCAATCCTTCCTTATCGCAGTAATAATACCAGCGGGCAGGCTCCACCTTGACGTGCTTGCGTATCATGTTGAAGCCCCATTGTTTGATTTTCTTAATGTCGAATTGCATGGCCTCGTCGGTAGGTGCCGTATAGAGGCCATCGGGCCACCAGCCCTGGTCAAGCGGCCCGTATTGGAAGAGATCCTTGTTGTTCAGTTGCATGCGCAGGATGCCCTTGGCGTCGCGATGGAAGGATATTTTGCGAAAGGCGGCATAAGAAGTGGCCTGGTCGGTGATTTTGCCGTTTACCGAAAGACTGACCTTCATGCCATACAAGTAGGGCGAGTCGGGACTCCATAGATGGGGCGCTTCTTCCGCATGGAGACGGAGTTCGTTGCCGGGGTATCCCTTGGCCGAAGCGATGGTCTTCCCCTTGTCCAAAAGTTGTACCTCTACCAAGGCGCCGGCCTTTCCTCCAGTTGCGTTTACGGTAACGTTCAAACTGTTATGGTCAACGTCAGGGATGGTCTTAATATAAGCGATATGCTCGGTAGAGACAGGTTCCAGCCAAACCGTCTGCCAGATGCCGGTGACGGATGTGTACCAGATACCCTCCGGCTTTGACGTCTGTTTGCCGCGGGGTTGGTAGCCCTTGTCGCTCGGGTCCCACACGCGTACGACCAGCTTCTGCGTACCTTTGCTTTTCAGACAAGGAGTGATGTCGAAAGAAAAAGGCGTATAGCCCCCTTGGTGCGAGCCGACCTGTATGTCGTTCACGAAGACGTCGGCCTTCCAGTCCACGGCGCCGAAGTTCAACAGCACCTGTTTGCCCTTCCAAGCGGCAGGGATTTCAAAGTCGCGCTTATACCAAAGTTCCTTGTCCGGGCCTACTTCTTTTTGCACGCCGGAGAGGGAGGATTCGATGGCGAAGGGCACCAAAATCTGCCCCTGGAAGGTTTCGGGTTCGCCTGCGCCATAAGGCGTGACGGCATAATGCCACAGGCCGTTCAGGTTGGTCCATTGCGTCCTTTCCATCAGCGGACGCGGATATTCGGGCAATACTTTGGCAGGATTCACTTTCTCGGCCCAGGGCGTCTTGATTTTGTCGCCGGCCGGCTTCCACTGGGCCTGCACCGAAAGGGCCAAGGAAGAAGCACACAAAAGGATAAAAAGTTTTCTCATGAAAATAACAGTTTAACAATGTTTCAAAACAGGTAGCTAAGGTAAGTGTTTTGTGTAACAAAAAATGGGTTACTCCGTCTTTATAGGAAAACAGGCAAAGAAATGGACAGCGAGACATTCAAACAAAAGTATCTTCCCCTACATCCCAAACTCTATCGGGTGGCCTTTGCTCTGACAGGCGACAGCCGCGATGCCGAGGACGTCATGCAGGAAACCTATCTGCGCCTGTGGAAAAAACGCGGGGAGTTGGACGACATCCGCCATGTCGAGGCATTCTGCCTCACCTTGGTCAAGCACCTCAGCTTAGACTTGCTGCGTGCTGCCCATCCGCAGGACGGGCTGGAAGACCTGCCCTTGCATGCCGATGCCTCGCCCGAATCAGAAGCCATCGCTAAAGACACGCTGTGCCAAGTGCGGCGGCTCATCGACAACCTGCCTCTCAAACAACAGCAGGTGCTCCGCCTAAGCTGCATTGACGATTGCAGACCGGAAGAAGTGGAAGAACTCACCGGCCTGAGCAGCGTCAACGTACGTGTCTTGCTGTCGAGGGCCAGAAAAACACTCAGAGAAAAAATCGGTTTTTTATTGCAATAAGAAAATGGACGAAAAAGAATTAGACAAACGAATCAACGAAGCCGCGCATATTCCCCTACCTGAAGGACTGAAGGAACGCCTGAGCGGGAGCATCTCCCAATGGGAGGCGGCCGAGAAACGGAAAGGCCGCCAACGCCTCCTTTCTTGGAGCATCGGGATAGCGGCGGCGGTAGCCTTGACGTTGGCGCTGCTCCTCCCTAAAAACCGCCCGGCCGATACTTTCAGCGACCCGCGCGAAGCAGCCTTGGCAGCCAAGCAAACCCTCAATTACCTCGCCAAAGAAATGGACAAAGGCTTTGCCGAAGTGAACCGGGCTGGACTTTCCCGACAAATGGACAAAGGCTTTGCTGAAGTGGAGGCTGCTAAACGCCCCATTCGACAAGCAAACCGCATATTATATAAACATTTAAAAAAATAGAATCATGAAACGAATAAGAACAAGCATCTTCGCGCTTGGCCTGCTACTGTGCACGGCAAGCACCTGCCTCGGGCAAGAGAAACTCTTCGACAAGTATGCCGGCATGGACAAGGTTTCTTCCGTTTATATTTCCAAAAACATGTTCAACATGATGCCCGCCTTGGGTGACATCGGCCTGGCCTTGACCAACATGAAAGGGAAAATCGAATCCCTGCAAGTGCTTTCCACCGAACGCGCCGACCAAATCCCGCAGATGCGAAAGGATTTCAGCAGCTTAGTCAAGAGCGATATGCAGGAACTGATGCGTGTGCGCGACGGGGCAAGCCGAACGACCTTCTACGCCGAGATGGACGGCGACAAAGTAAAGAATCTCCTCATGCTGGCCGATACCGATAGCAGCTATACCGTCGTGCAGGTCAAGGGCGATTTCACCTTGCAAGACGTACAGAAAATGGGAGAAAGCGT
This sequence comes from Tannerella sp., assembly GCA_031262895.1. Taxonomy (GTDB): domain Bacteria; phylum Bacteroidota; class Bacteroidia; order Bacteroidales; family Tannerellaceae; genus JAISGW01. The sequence continues at coordinate 6,087 of JAISGW010000103.1, forward strand.
GGAAGGGAAGTGAATAATCGGTACTTTCGTCCACGATTGTAATATTTAGTCATGAAGCCTTATTTGATTATCGGACTCCTGGCTGTCCTGCTGCCCGCTTGGGGGCAAAATCTCCAAGAAGCCAGCCCTCTGCCTTACCGCAGCTACATGAAAGGCGTACTGACGGGTAACAAAGCTTACGCCGCCCAACAGCTCAACGTCTCCTTGGCGGAAGCGGAAATCGCCTCCGCCAAGGTCTTCAACAATCCGGAACTATCCGTAGCATACGCATACAACGACGACCGGCGCCTGAAGATGGGGCAGTCGGCCACGCTCGGCCTGAGCAAGGAGTTCAAACCCGGCAGGCGCGGCGCCGCCCTCCGCCTGGCAAGCAGCAGGAAAGCCGTGGAAGAGGCGCTGCTGGAAGATCATTTCCAACAATTGCGCGCAGAGAGCACATTGGCTTACCTGAAAGCACTCGAAGCTTCCGCTCTGTGGCGCCTGCGCGAAAGCATGTACAGACAAATCAGCCGTCTGGCCACTGCTGATAGCCTGCGCTGCCTGAAGGGCGAACTTTCGGCCGTCGAAGCCGCCCGCAGCAAGATAGTGGCCGAACAGGCCCGCAATGCCCTGCGCCAAGCCGAATCCGAACTATTCAACGCCTGCGCCGCACTGAACCTCTGGATGGGCGTCGACGAGAAAGCCGGGCACTTCCTTCCCCAAGGCAGCCTCGAAACTGCTACGCGCAACTTCGATGAGGCGGCCCTATTGGATGCGGCCGTGGAACGGCGCGCAGACCTCTGTGCCGCCTTGAAAGACGTAGACGTGGCGCGCAAAGCTCAAGACCTGGCCCGTAAAGAGCGGAATATGCCTTTCAGCCTTTCGCTAGAGTATAATTATAACACGAGAGTAAGGAATGAAATCGCCCCGGCACCGGCTTACAACGGCCTGACGCTGGGCGTCTCCGTGCCACTGCCCTTCTCCAACCGCAACAAGGGCGCCCTGCAAGCCGCCGCACTGCGTCTCAGGCAGGCCGAATACAATTACGAACAGGCCTGCCTTGAAGTGCGCAGTTCCGTCGTGCAAAGTTTGCGCAGCTACCGTTCGCTTGAAGCACAGACGCAAAGCTACGACCAAGGCCTGCTTCGCAACGCCCAGACCCTGCTTGACGGGAATCTGCGCCGCTACGAAAAAGGCGAGGTTTCCCTTTTGGACGTCATGGACGCCAAACGCGCATACGACGAGGTCTATACCTCCTACGTACAAACCTCTTACCAGCGTCTGGCCGCCTTGGTTCTCTTGGAGCGGAACGCCGGTTTTTGGGATATAGACCTCCCCGAATCTCCAAAAAAATAGAAACGGCAGGAAAAAGCCCCCTTCCCGTGTAAGAGGAAAAGGG
>JAISGW010000110.1 GCA_031262895.1 Tannerella sp.
TACTTGAAGGGAGCGGCCCGGTAAGTCGAAAGATTTACCGGGCCGCTCCCTTTTTCCTGTAAAGCTTTTTCATACCTTTGCGCCGATTTAAAAACACTGTATTTTATAATGAAGAATGTATTGATTATCGGCTCTACCGGGCAAATCGGCAGCGAGCTGACAATGGAACTCAGGAGAAGGTACAAGGGCGACATCGTGGCCGGATATATACCCGGAGCGGAGCCTAAGGGAGTACTGCAGGAAAGCGGGCCTTCCGTAATTGTCGACATCACCAATGCGAAGCAAATCGCCGAGGCAGTCTCGAAATATAAGATAGACACCATTTACAACTTGGCCGCCCTGCTTTCGGCCACGGCCGAGGCCAAGCCACAGCTGGCCTGGAAAATAGGCGTAGACGGGCTATTCAATGTACTTGAGGTGGCCCGCGAACAGCATTGTGCCGTCTTCACCCCCAGTTCTATCGGCGTCTTTGGCAACAACACGCCCAAAGACAAGACGCCGCAAGACACTATCCGCAACCCCCGCACCATGTACGGGGTGACCAAGGTCAGCGGCGAACTGCTGAGCGACTATTATTTCATCCGCTTTGGGGTCGACACCCGCTCGGTACGCTTCCCCGGCCTGATTTCCTACACGACCCCTCCCGGAGGCGGGACTACCGACTACGCCGTCGACATCTACTATTCGGCCGTACGCGGACAGAAGTTCGTTTGCCCTATCGCCGCCGGCACTTACATGGACATGATGTACATGCCCGACGCCCTCCATGCGGCCATCCAGCTCATGGAAGCCGACCCCTCGCGCCTCGTGCACCGCAATTCCTTCAACATTGCCTCAATGAGCTTCGACCCGGAAATCATCTTCAAGGCCATCAAGAAGGAGGTTCCCAGTTTCGAGATGGAATACAAGGTCGACCCGCTTCGGCAGGAAATTGCCGACTCCTGGCCCAACTCGCTTGACGACACCTGCGCCCGTGAGGAATGGGACTGGAAGCCGCGCTACGACTTGGGAAGCATGACGCAAGACATGCTCAGCCATCTGAAAGAGAAGCTCCTCAAATAGCTTCCGGCTTTTCCCCCAAGCATGGCAAAAGCGACAGGATTCAAGAAGAAAGGGTACATCCTTGCAGGGTGTGCCCTTCTTGTCGTGCTGGCCCTTGCGGGGGGGCTTTACCTCTGGGCAGCCTTCATGGCCGACAGCTACGCTTCGCGGCGTCTGGCCACGCTGGCCGGCCAATACGGCTTGCGCCTGCAATACGCCGCTGTTTCTTGCAATCTCTCGGGCGAAGTGCGCCTTCGCGGCCTCCGTCTCTTCCTGCCCGCTTACAACCTGACCCTGCAGGCGGACAAGTGCACTTTGAAGGGGCATTTCTCAAGGACTTCCTTCGAAGCCCAAGACCTGCGCGAAGCGGATATTGAGGGCCTGCGCCTGCTGTTTTCCAAGGCAAGGCGGATAATCCCCGAACAAAGCCGTTACGCGAGTCGCCTGCGGGAAGCCGAAAAGACCTTGGCCGCCTTGGCCGCCAAGCTTCCCCCTACCTTGTCCGTGCGCGGTTTGCAAATCGGAGACTACCACATCCCGCGGCTGCTCGTCGAAGGCCGGCGCTTCGTTGCCGAGATGCCCGGCAAGGAAGGACTGCCCCCCTGGATATGCCGGGGCGTGTACGACGCAGAAAAAGCCAAGCTGCAATTGCAATTATTTACCCGCGAAGACAAGGCCTTTGCCTTCCCCTTTCTGCCCACCAAATGGAAAGCCGACCTGCGGCTGCGCTCGCTTACGCTCGACCTGCAGGCGGAAGACAGTCCCGACCGGAGGCTGGCCTTGGAAGGCAAACTGTCGGTGACGGGCTTGTCACTCAACCAGCCCGCCTTGGATTCCGGGCCGGTGGACTTCGGTGAAGGCACGGCTGATTTCCGTCTCTTAGTCGACGAAAATTCCGTGGAAACCGACCCGGTAGCCACACAAATCCATTACCGCCAACTTGACTTCCATCCTTATATCTGGCTGCAAAAGGAGGGGAGCTGGAAATTGCGCGCCTCCATCGACAAGGATTTCTTTCCGGCAGAAGATTTCTTCGCTTCTTTGCCGCAAAGCCTCTTTCCCCACCTCTACGGCATGAAAGTGTCCGGCAAGATAGACTACCATTTCCTTTTCGACATAGACTTCGCACATCCCGACGGCCTCGTCTTCCATTCGGATGCCCGCACGGACGCCTTCAAAATACTGAGCTACGGGGAAACCGACCTGCGCATGATGCGCGACCCCTTCCCATTCATCGTGCGCTGGAAAGACGGGCGTGAACGGCGACGCTTCGAAGTAGGCCCTTCCAACCCGAGCTTTTATCCGCTCAGGAAACTTCCCGGCTACCTGATACAGGCCCTCCTACACGCCGAGGACTACTCTTTTTTCCACCACCACGGTTTCACCGACCAGGCTTTCCACCGCTCTTTGGTCGACGACATCCGCGCAAGGCGCTTCGTGCGGGGCGCCAGCACCATCAGCATGCAGGTGGTGAAGAACGTTTACCTGAACCAGGAGAAGAATTTCTCCCGCAAACTGGAGGAAATACTCATGGTCTGGCTCATCGAACGTAACCACCTCGTCTCTAAAAACCGCCTGCTGGAAACTTACCTGAATATCATTGAATGGGGTCCCGACATTTACGGTATTGCCGAAGCCTCGCGCTACTATTTCATCAAGGAGCCTTCGGCGCTGACCTTGAGCGAATGTATTTTCCTTACCTATATCATACCTGACCCCAAGCATATCCGCGAGAACTTCAACGGACTGCGGCAGGGAGGCGGCTACCAGGCCTACTTCCGTAATGCGGTGAGGCGGCTCAGACAACGCGGCCTCATTTCTGCGACGCAGGCGGCACAAGCCAATCCCGAAGTGCGCTTCCGCGGTGCCGTACTCCGCCAAGGCCCTTTAAACCTGCAACCCTAATCCCTCCCCCCTAATCCCTAATCCCTAATCCCTGTTTTGTACGATTTGTCAGCCCGAATTGTACGATTTGTCACATCCGTGGCAAGCCCTCCCCTCTATCTTTGCAACATGAAACAGCGCCCCTCCCTGGGGAACGCCAAATACAAAAATCAAACCTTAACTTATGGGACAGTGAAAGCACGACGATGAAGATACTTCTTGTTCATGCTACATAGGACGGCTTTTAGGCCGCGGGCGGGGTCGAAAGACCCCGCTTTTTTTGTCCGCAGAGCTTCACCCGCCCACTTACATGGATGAGGCCGAGTGAATGGAGCATCGTGAAAAATTCACGACCTCCGACAAAAAAGCAGGAACGCCACAACGGACGTCCCTGCTTGTATGCAAACGCGGCTCTTGCCGCCGATAGGCTTGTTTTAGTTTGCGGCCTTGGTGAATCCGAGTCCGAAATCGAACTGGCTGGCACTGCCAATAACCGTAGGCAAGCTTTGCAGAATTTGGCCAATGGCTGCCTGTTCATCTGCGGGCAGCGAGGTCAACAGGCCGGACAGCATGGGTGACAAGGCAGTCATTAGGGGCGCGAGCATGTCCTTGCCGACAAAGAACTGGGCCGTGTTGCCGCTGGCGCTGGCCTGCAGGGGAATGGCGTAGAAGCCGCCCTGGTCAAGGATGACTTTGGCCTGCACCAAAGCGGGAATCAGCGTCGTCAAATCGAGGTCTTTCAGCGCGGGGTTACCGGCTCCCAAGGTGCTGACGAGCTGGCCGAGCAGGGGAATCAAGTTCTTGTCGATAGCAATGTTCAGCGTGCTGTTGTTGTTCGTTATATAATAAGGAATGGTAACGCCCATAGCCTTAACTGCGGCAGGCATGCCGACTAAACCGTCCGTATCAACGGGCATCCACTTGAAGTCGAAAAGGCCGTCCTGCGTCAAATAGACATCCACTTCCTTCACCTTTGCAGCGATGGCGCCGCCGAGCAGCGAACCCATCATGCCGTATTGGGTATCCGTGGCCGCATCACCCGTATTGACTTTCAGGAAAACGTCGGCAGCTTTCGTTGTGGGGTCAAAGGTCAACTGCCAAGTGCCTACCAGCGGAGAGAAGGCGTTCACCCCGCGGCGTGTCGTGAGGCTGAGTTCCTTGTTCGCGCTGCCGATGCCCTTGAGGGTGCCTGTCGCGGCGAGGGTGTCGCCGTCAATTGTCGTGCTGGCGGTGAAGCTGTAGGAAGTCCCGTCGGTGCCCTGGGTCATGTCGACATTGTCGAACACGACTTTAGCCTGTTCGGGGAAGAAATTCGTCAAAGAGAGTTGCGCCTTGGTCGTATCGGCCTCTTCCTTGGCTAAGGAAACGGCCCTGCCTGCGGTCAAATCAAGTGCCCCGCTCAGTTGGGGGAGCGTCAGCTTGTTACTTGTGGATGAAGGGCTGTAATCGCCTGCCCCGTCTGTCCAAAACAAAGTCTGGGTTGGTTGGTTATCGTTGTTGTTATCATCTTTACTGCACGAAACCATTGACATCCCTCCTCCGAGGAGCAGGAATGCGTACACTAACCAATTTTTTTTCATTTGTCTTATAATTAAATTAAACGATGATAGATTCTTATCTTAAAAACGGCACATTTACGGGTTCGTTTTCTCCGAATGGGGGCGCAAGTTACGCAAAAAAACAGCAGGCGAAGAAAAATCCCTTTTTCTTTTGCATTGAACGCGCCCGCCCCATATTTTAACGTCGCGCCGGACACAGGGCATTGAAAAGGCCGTACCTTTGCATACTTTTTCATATTTGTACTATAAATGGAGAACATGAAACAAGAAAACGAAGCTAATAAGCCAAGTTTGTTAACAAGGTCGGAAAAGGCTCCGGGGAAGGAGCCGGAAAAAGAAACAGAGAAAAGAGAGGCGGCCTCTTCCGGATTTGATTTTTACGTTGTAACCAAAGGCAAGGCCATAGCACAACCCTTTGCAAAGGCGAACCAATTGTTCTTTTTACTAAACGGGAGAG
>JAISGW010000154.1 GCA_031262895.1 Tannerella sp.
GGCTGTCGGCTTCCGCTCCCTGATTATAAAGAAAAGATATAAGCTCATCTATACGGTAGACCTTTTATCTGTAAAGATACATGCCGTATGGGACTGTCGGCAGGACATGAATAATTTAAGACGAATGTTATGAACAAGGTACGTTTTGGGATTGTGGGGACGAACTTCATCAGCGACTGGTTGATAAAAGGCGCCCTTCAGGACGAGCGCTTCGAAGCGGCCGCCGTATGTTCAAGGAAAGAGGAAACAGCCGAGGCCTTTGCCGTCAAACACGGCATTCCGCATACCTTCACTTCGCTTGAAGCCATGGCGGCCAGCCCGCTGGTAGATGCCGTCTATATCGCCACGCCCAATTTCCTGCACGCCAGGCAGAGCATCCTCTGCTTGGAGCAGGGCAAACCCGTGCTCTGCGAGAAGCCGCTCGCCTCGAACGCCCGCGAAGCCAGTGAAATGATACGGGCCTCCCGCCAATACGGCTGTGCCCTGATGGAAGCCATGAAGCCCACGCTCACGCCCAACTTCCGCGCCGTGCAGGAGAACCTGAAGCGGGTCGGCCGCCTGCGCCGTTACTTTTCCTCCTACTGCCAGTATTCTTCCCGCTACGACAAATACAAGGCCGGCGAATTACCCAACGCCTTCAATCCCGACTATTCCAACGGCGCCATGATGGACATCGGCATCTACACGCTTTACCCGATGATTGCCCTTTTCGGCCGCCCGCTACGGATAGAAGCCACGGGGATATGCCTACCCTCGGGCGTCGACGGGCAAGGAGCCGTCAACTTCTCTTACGAAGGGATGAACGCCACCATACTCTATTCCAAAATAGCCGACTCTTTCCTCCCGACAGAGATACAGGGCGAGGCGGGAACGCTGACGCTCGACCGCATCAACAGCATCTCCAGCGTACGCTTCAGTCCGCGGGCGAAAGCGGCCTCCGGCAAAGGGCCGGCCGCCACTTCGGAAGACCTCAGCCGAGCAAGCGCATACGACGAATATTATTACGAAGTGGCCGAATTCATCTCCCTCATTGAAAACGGCCGCAGGGAATCGTCCGTCAATTCGCAGACCAATTCCCTCATCACCCTGGAGGTTATCGACGAAATCCGCCGCCAATTAGGCGTCGTTTATCCGGCCGATCGCCAGCAGGCTTGAAACCGCGTTACACGCATGTAACGGCATTTCCAGAGGTCTTGAAATCGCATTGCACGCATGTAACGGCACTTCAAGAGGTCTTGAAACCGCATTGCACGCATGTAAAGGCACTTCCAGAGGTCTTGAAACCGCATTGCACGCATGTAACGGCATTTCCAGAGGTCTTGTAAGGATAAACTATAGATGCAGCTTCCCGATTTTATCCATAAGGGAAAGGATTTGCGCCTGGCGGCGCAGCATATAAGGCGAGGGGCGGGCAGAATTGAAACGGCGGGGATTCGGCAGGCTGGCAGCCACAAGGGCGGCCTCGGGGGCCGTCAGACGAAGGGCCGGCTTGTGGAAATGCGCCTCGGCACAAGCCTCGGCGCCGAAGAGGCCATCGCCCATCTCTATGGAGTTCAGGTACACTTCCATGATACGCCGTTTGCCCCAGACAAACTCTATTAGAACGGTGAAATAGGCTTCCAAGCCCTTTCTCAGGTAAGAGCGACCCGGCCAGAGGAAGACGTTCTTGGCCGTCTGCTGCGAGATGGTACTCGCGCCGCGCACACGCCCGCCGGCTTCGGCTTCCTCGCGGGCCTCGGCTATCTGCTGGAAGTCGAAACCGTGGTGCGTGGGGAAGCGGTTGTCTTCAGAGGCAACCACGGCCTCGGCCAAAGCGGGGGAAATCTTATCTAAGGGTATCCAATGATGGTGCAGGTGCAACTTTTCGCCCGAAGCCAGTTGCTCGCACCCCCGGATAAGCATCAACGGCGTGACGTAAACCGGCACGAACTTCAGGAGCAGCACCGCCGCGAAACTGCTCAGGAAAAGAATGAAAAAAAGCCGCTTCAAAAACTTGACCGCCCGACGGGCCATCTGTCTCATTGTCTTTCGCATCAATTTGATTGCAAGGCGACAAAGGTAGGCGATTTGCAAAAAAGCAGTATCTTTGCGCGCAGCAAAAAAAGACGAAAAGTCAAGAGGACAAATCACATACAATATAAAATATGAGGGCAAAGCTGAGGAAAAAGATAGTCATTGCATTTTGGAGCTTGTACGTATTGGGGGTAGCCTTGATCGTGCTGGCCTTTACGGCCATCGCCAAGGGATGGATAGGCTATATGCCGCCGCTGGAGCAATTGGCCAACCCCATTGACAAATACGCCTCCGTGGTGCTTTCCTCCGACGGGGAAATCCTGGGCAGCTATGCCCAGAGCCAGGACAACCGCCTGTTCGTGGAATACAAGGACCTCTCGCCCGACTTAGTCAAAGCCCTGATCGCCACCGAGGACGTGCGCTTCGCCAAGCACAGCGGTATCGACGTGCTGGGCTTGATGCGCGCCCTTGTCAAACGCGGCCTTTTGATGCAGAAAAGCGGCGGCGGCGGCAGCACCATCACCCAGCAACTGGCCAAACAGCTCTACTCGCCCACGGCCAGCAGCTTCCTCGAACGCCTCCTGCAGAAGCCCATCGAATGGGTGATTGCCGTCAAACTTGAACGCTATTACACAAAAGAGGAAATCATCAACCTTTACCTTAACAAATTCGACTTCCTTTACAATGCCGTGGGCATCCGTTCGGCCGCCCAGGTCTACTTCTCCACTACCCCCAAAGGCCTGCGCACCGAAGAAGCGGCCACTCTCATCGGCATGTGCAAAAACCCCTCCTATTACAACCCCGTGCGCCACAACGAGCGCACCCGTCTCAGGCGTAACGTGGTGCTCCACCAGATGCAAAAGGCCGGCTTCCTGACTCTGGCCCAGCGCGACTCGCTCTCCGCCCTTCCCCTGAAGCTGCATTTCTCCAAGATGGACCACAAGGACGGCTTGGCGCCTTACTTCCGCGAATACCTGCGGGGCATTCTGACCGCGCACAAGCCTGACCCCGGCAAATATCCCCGCTGGATGGCCGCCCGCTACCGCGAAGACTCCACCGCCTGGGCTACCGACCCCCTCTACGGCTGGTGCAACAAAAACAAAAAGCCCGACGGCAGCTACTATAACCTGTACACCGACGGTTTGAAGATACATGCCACCATAGACGCGCGCATGCAGGAATACGCCGAAGAGGCCGTGCGCGAGCAGATGGAAGACCTGCAGCCCAAATTCTTCGCCGAAAAGCGCGGCCGCAGCTACGCCCCCTTCTCCAGCGACCTCAAGCCGGAGGAAATCAACGACATCATGACCCGCTCCATGCGGCAGACCGACCGCTACCGTGCACTCAAGCAGGAAGGCAAGTCGGAGGCCGAAATACGGAAGCTATTCCACGAAAAGACCGAAATGAGCGTCTTTTCCTGGCACGGGCGCATCGACACCCTGATGTCGCCCTGGGATTCCATTCGCTGGCACAAGTCGTTTCTGCGCGCCAGCATGATGGCCATGAATCCACATACGGGCGAAGTAAAAGTTTATGTGGGCGGCATTGATTATCGACGTTTTAAGTGGGACGGCGTAACCATGCAAAAACGACAAGTAGGGTCCACCTTTAAACCTTTCCTATATACCACAGCTTTTGAAGAAAAAAGCCTCAACTTGA
>JAISGW010000164.1 GCA_031262895.1 Tannerella sp.
TCTTGGCGATTTGTTTGGCCACGTCTTTGGTGCGGCCGGTTTGGATGTAGAGCTTCCCTTCAAAGCAGTCAATGGTGCCGAAAGGTCGTACGTGCGGCTGCTCGCCGTCCACAGTGGCAAGGTAATAAGCGCCGCACTTTTTCAGAAAATCATAAACTTCTTGCATGATACTATTTGTTATTTAAACCAGTCAATCGGTTCCTCTCCGCAGGCCATGAGGTAATCGTTGGCTTGCCGGAAATGGTGGTTCCCGAAGAAGCCGCGATGCGCCGAAAGCGGGGAAGGGTGGGGCGATTTGAGCACTAAATTGCAATGGGGGTCTACAATGGCTCCTTTTCTTTGGGCATAAGCGCCCCAAAGCATATAAACCACGTGCTTCTTTTCTTTGGCCAGACAGGCAACGGCCGCGTCGGTAAATGCTTCCCAACCGTGACCTTGGTGCGAACCGGCTTGATGCGCCCGCACGGTTAAGGTCGCGTTCAGCAACAATACACCCTGTTCGGCCCAGCCGCTCAAGTCGCCGTGCGGCGGAGCAGGGCGGCCGAAATCGTCGGATATTTCCTTAAAGATATTGACTAAAGAAGGCGGATAAGGCACCCCTTCGCGTACGGAGAAGCAAAGTCCCTGCGCCTGTCCCGGTTCATGATAAGGATCTTGGCCGAGGATAACGACTTTCACCTTGTCGAAAGGACAAAGGTCGAAGGCTCTGAATATCTGGCTCGCGGGCGGATATATGGTTGTATGACGATATTCTTCCCTGACGAAATCCGTCAATGTCTTGAAGTAATCCTCATCAAATTCTTTTGACAGCCGGGCTTTCCACCCCGCTTCTATCCGTACATCCATTGTCGTTTGTTTAAATGAGGTGCATACCGCAACTTGCCGCTTCCCGGCACATCTGTTCCGGCCAAAGGCTGGCTTGTATTTCGCCTATATGTGCCTTGCGGAGATAGAACATGCAAAGTCGGCTTTGCCCAATGCCACCTCCTATGCTTTGCGGCAGTTCTCCATTCAGGAGGCGTTGATGGAAATAAAGATTTTTGCGTTCGTTCGCCCCGCAAAGCTCAAGTTGCCGGAGCAGGGTAGGCGCATCCACGCGGATTCCCATCGAGCTAAGTTCCATGGCGCAACCCAGCAACTCGTTCCATACGAGAATGTCGCCGTTTAAACCGATGCCTTCAGCCGTCGGAGTCGACCAGTCGTCGTAATCCGGTGCCCGTCCGTCATGCTTTTTTCCGTCCGACAAGGGATTCCCGATGCCGATGATGAAGACTGCGCCATATTTGCGGGCAATGGCATTCTCGCGTTCTTTTGCGCTTTTGTCCGGATAGAGACGGAGCAAATCCTCCGATTGGATAAAATGAATCTCCGGCGGCAAGATGGGCCTTAAGGCTGGAAACATTTCGTAGACCAAGTATTCAGTGCGTATAAGCGCATCATAGATGCGGACGACAATCGTTTTAAGGAAGTCCAGATTACGCTCGCCTTCGTTCATGACGCGCTCCCAATCCCATTGGTCTACGTAAAGCGAATGAAAATTGCCCAACTCTTCGTCCGGTCGGATGGCATTCATGTCGGTATAAATACCGTATCCTTTTTCGATATGATAATCGGCTAAAGTCAGACGTTTCCATTTTGCCAGAGAATGTACGATTTCCGCCTGTCGTTCCCCTATGTCTTTGATGGGGAAAGCGACCGGTCGTTCTACACCGTTCAAGTCGTCATTGATACCGGTGCCTTTAAAGACGAACAAAGGCGCCGTGACCCGGCGTAGACGAAGTTCGGAGGAGAGATTCTGCTGAAAAAAATCCTTGATGGCCTTAATGCCCTGTTCTGTTTGCACAGCATTGAGCAGGGCTTTGTAGCCTGCAGGTTTTAAAAGATAGCTCATGGCCGGGTTATTTCGTTTGATTTATTTGTCCGGGCAAAAGTAGCTATAATTTTTAAATGGAGGGCGTCCGCCATCTATAATGCCTAACTTTGTGGCCGGTGCCGACAAACCGGCGGTTTGAGGAAAGCAAGGATAATGGGAGATTTGGCAGTAAGTTTGAACCAAACTTTCCCGCTTTGAGAAAATTTAAATGTTAACTCCCTACGGAGGAGCGTGAATTTGATTTTCTTTTCATAAAAGCCAAGATTTGAATCTTGGTCGCCCCTACACTCGGATATGTGTTCAAGATTTGAATCTTGGGCATCCCTACGCTCGGGTATATGTTCAAGATTTGAATCTTGACCGTCTCTACGCTCGGATATATGTTCAAGATTTGAATCTTGAGCATGCTTCTCCAAGAAGGCAAGAGTAAAAAAAGAAGTGGCGGAACGTATCGGAGTGCATTTCTGCACCGTGTACCGCGAATTAACCCAACTTCCCCGCTTTGAGGAATTTCAAAAAAATGTATTACCTAAATAATCTTTCCGGCTTACTTTATATAAAACTCCTTGACCCAGCCGATGGTAAAGGTGTTGGAGAAGATGCGGGTTTGGAGTTCCTTGGCGTTCGTGCGGTAATAACTGGAGAGGATGCCTATACGTAGGGCGGCATGGCGGATGGGAATGTCGAGCGTGAGCGTATTCTTGAGCGCAAACTTGTTGTGGAAGGAGTTGAGGGAGACGATGTCGGAGACATTACCTTCGTTGAACATCTCATAATAGGAAGCGCCGTAGGGCGGGGCGAAGAAGATGCCGCCTACGGGCAGGTCGGCTTGGTAGCGCAGGGTCAGCGGGAGGCGTCCGAGCCGGAAAGTATAGAACAGGAGCAGGGAAGCACCCAAGTCGAGGTCGACTTTAGCCGAAAGGGGATTGTTCCCGTTGCGGGTATTATAAAGGAAGCCGCCCAGCAGATGGGCGAAAGGGCCTCCGAGCAGCTTGAAAGCCGGACCGTCAATGAAACGGTAAGGATAAGCCCGGAAATAATCAACGAAGGCGCCGAAGTCGTTCACGTTCTCCGCCGGATTCTCTGTAGAGGAAATATCCGCCGAAAGGATTTGTTGAACGGAGAAATGTTTGGAATAGCGCAGGGTGAGGCGTTCGTCGAGGATGCGCAATCCCCAGCCGGTATAGTCGAAGGGGGAAAGATAGGTGTCCTTCACCTGCGAAAAGCCCGCGCCTATGGAGGTGGCTTCCTGCAAGACGCGCAAGTTCTGCGCCCTGCCTGTCTCGTCTTGCGCCTGCAGCAGGCTGCCGTAAGGAAAGGTTATTATTATAAGGAAACAGCCTAAGCATCGCAGCAGCTTTCGGATAGGGAAGCTCATGTTCAGAAGAGTTTCATCTGTCCGGTAATGCGGTCGACCAAATCGTTATG
>JAISGW010000196.1 GCA_031262895.1 Tannerella sp.
GCATCACGGATACTTTTTACAGTTTGGTACGCCCCGAGCCGGAATGGTACGCGTGGCACAACACGCAGGTGCACGGGCTGACGGCCGCGGACACGGCGAAGGCCGAGCTGTTTCCCGCCGTGTGGGAACGCATCGCCCCGCTGATAGTAGGGCTGCCCTTAGTGGCTCATAACAGCCCTTTCGACGAGGGCTGTTTGCGGGCGGCCTTCCGGGTTTACCAGATGGATTATCCGGACTACGAGTTCCATTGTACTTGCCGGGCCTCACGTCGGGTGTTCGGCAAGGAATTACCGAACCACCAGCTCCAAACCGTGGCTCTGCGTTGCGGCTCTGATTTGAAGGCCCACCATCAGGCTTTGGCCGACGCCGAAGCCTGCGCCCATATTGCCATGAAAATCCTGTAAACTCCCAACTATTTCGTACGTTTGCCGACACAAAGGAACACCTTGACTGTGTGTGTGTAATCATTAATCATCATAAAAACATCTCATGAAAAGGAAAAACATCGCAGCGGCCGCCTTGGCGGTCGGATTGTTGGCGCCGGCATTACCGGCGGCGGCAGGCACGGAGGGCTTCGACCCCGTGCAATACGTCAATCCGTTGATGGGTACCGAATCGACCTTCCAACTGTCGGCCGGTAATACTTATCCGGCCATTGCCCGCCCCTGGGGCATGAACTTCTGGACGCCGCAAACGGGGCGCAACGGCGACGGCTGGACTTACGTCTACACCGTCAACAAAATCCGCGGCATCAAGGAGACCCACCAACCCAGCCCCTGGATTAACGACTACGGGGAATTCTCGCTCATGCCGGTCACCGGCAAGCCCGTCTTCGACGAATACAAGCGGGCCAGTTGGTTCTCGCACAAGGCCGAGACGGCCAAGCCCTATTACTACCAGGTTTACCTGGCCGATCCCGACGTGAATGTGGAACTGACACCCACTTCGAGGGCCGCCATGTTCCGCTTTACCTTCCCCGACGACAGCTCCTTCGTCGTGGTCGACGCCTTCGACCGGGGTTCATCCATCGCTATCGACAAGGCGCACAACCGCATCACGGGCTATACAACCCGCAACAGCGGCGGCGTGCCGGCGAACTTCCGCAACTATTTCGTCATTGAGTTCGACAAGCCCTTCGGCTATACGGCCATCTGGGCCGACAGCGTACTGAGCACTTCGCTCACCCAACGTACGGCCGGGCACACGGGCGCCATCATCGGCTTCCGCACCTACAAGGGCGAGCAGGTCTGCGCACGCGTGGCCTCCTCCTTCATCAGCCCCGAACAGGCCATGCTGAACCTCAAGGAGCTGGGACACGACAGTTTCGCGACCTTGGTCGAGAAGGGCCGCAAAGCCTGGAACGATGTGCTGGGCCGCATCCAGGTGGAGGGCGGCAATCTCGACCAGCTGCGCACCTTCTATTCCTGCTTCTACCGTTCGGTGCTCTTCCCCCGCAGCTTCTACGAGATAGACGCCAAGGGACAGGTGGTGCATTACAGCCCCTACAACGGACAGGTGCTGCCCGGTTATCTGTTTACCGACTGCGGCTTCTGGGACACCTTCCGCGCCCTCTTCCCCTTCGTGAACCTGATGTATCCTTCGGAGAACCTGAAGATGCAGGAGGGCCTCATCAATGCCTACAAGGAGAGCGGCTTTTTCCCCGAATGGGCCAGCCCAGGCCATCGCAACTGCATGGTGGGCAACAATTCCGCCTCCATACTGGTCGACGCCTGGATGAACGGCGTGCGCGTGAAAGAGCCTGAACTCCTCTGGAAGGGCCTCGTACACGGCACCGAGAGCGTGGATCCCAAGGTGCATTCCACCGGACGCTTGGGCTACGAGTACTACAACAAGCTCGGCTATATTCCTTATAATGTACATATCAACGAGAGTGCGGCCCGTACGCTGGAGTACGCTTACGACGACTGGTGCATCTACCGCTTAGCCAAGGCGCTGGGGCGCCCCCAAAGCGAAATCGACCTGTACGCCAAACGGGCCATGAACTACAAGAACCTCTTCGACCCTTCCAGCAAGCTGATGCGCGGGCGCAATCTCGACGGCAGCTTCCAGTCGCCCTTCTCCCCCCTGAAATGGGGCGATGCCTTCACCGAAGGCAACAGCTGGCATTACACCTGGTCCGTCTTCCACGACCCGCAGGGGCTGATCAACCTGATGGGCGGCAAGCAGGAGTTCGTCAAGATGCTCGACTCGGTCTTCATCGTCCCGCCGCATTTCGACGACAGCTACTACCACGGCGTCATCCATGAGATACGCGAGATGACCGTCATGAACATGGGTAATTACGCCCATGGCAACCAGCCCATCCAACACATGATTTACCTTTACGACTACGCCGGCCAGCCCTGGAAGGCGCAGTACTGGCTCCGTCAGGTAATGGACCGCTTCTACACACCCGGCCCCGACGGTTACTGCGGTGACGAGGACAACGGTCAAACCTCGGCCTGGTATGTCTTCTCCGCCCTGGGCTTCTACCCCGTCTGCCCCGGTTCCGGCCAATACGTGATGGGCGCACCCCTCTTCAAGAAGGCTACGCTGAAGCTTGAGAATGGCAAGCAGTTCGTCATCTCAGCCCCCGACAACAGCAAAGCCAACTTCTACATAGAAGATGCCAAGCTCGACGGCAAACCCTTCCAGCGGAACTACCTCACCCACGAGGAAATCATGAAGGGCGGCGAACTCCTGCTCCGCATGGGCGACAAGGCCAACACCCGCCGCGGCACCCGGCAGGAGGACTTCCCCTACTCCTTCTCCACCGCCGGCAAGTAAGCAAAAAAGAATCTCTGAATTTTTTCAGGGCCTCCCTCGAGCTTCGGGGAAGGCCCTGATTTTTTTCATGACCTTCCCCGGTAGGAATTAACACCCACAAATAAGTGTTATTCCGCTTTGAGGCTGTCGGCGGGATTGGCGTTGACGGCACGGCGGCAGTTCAGGACGGCGGCGGCTATGACTATGAGCCATACACCAAGCACGCAAACGACGAACAACAGGAAGGACAGAGAAGTTTTCTCCGCGAACTTCTCCAACCATATTTTGGCGATAAAATAGGCACCCATGCAACCCAAAATGGAGGCGGGAAGGGCCATGCGGCTGATGTCGTGCAGAAATATCCGGAGTATCTCGCGGGCCGTAGCGCCGTTGACCTTGCGGATGGCTGTTTCCTTGCGACGGCGGTTGACTTCGTCGTTCGTATAGCCGATGAGTCCCATCAGGCAGATGAGCAGCGTGACCAGGCCGCCCGCTAAGATGGAATCGCGGAAATTGCGCGACTCCGCATAATCGCCTTGCAAAGTATCGGCAAAGGAATACACTTCAATGTCCTTGTCGGGCATCAGGGCGGAGAGCTTGTCGGAGAGCGCCTTCATCGCATCAGGCGTCAGGCGGTCGAACTTGACATAAAGGAAACTGGAAGGTTTGCTGTTGTAAAACATGATGCTGGGGCGCGTATCCTGGCGACCGAGGTTGCCGAGGCGGAAGTCTTCGTAAACGCCGCAGATGGTGAAGGCCTTTCCCTTGTCGCTATGTTCAGAAATCAGGATGTTTTTCCCGACAACGCCGTCGGTCCAGTGCGTGAGCGGCAGAATTTTCTTTACGAAGCTGCGGCTGACCATCACCTCGTCCGACGAGCTGACGTTCTCCGTGAACGAGCGCCCTTCAACGACCGGGACATGCAGCATCTGGAGGTATCCGTTGCCGCAACTATACAGGTCGGCCACATTGAAGAGTTCCTTGTCGTCGCCGGGCAGCGAGATGTTATTGCCCGACTGAAATTGCAGAAATGTTACGTCGGCCGTAGTGACGGCACTCACTCCGGGCAAGCCGGCGGCCTCGTCGAGGGCTTTTTGCCGCAGGTCCGACTTGACGCCGTCAAGGGAACAATAGGCCAGGTTCTCGTAGTTATAACCTGGATTATCGGTCATCATATAATGATATTGCTTACCGATAATGCAGAGCAGGGTGACGAACAGGCCGGCGGCGGCGAATTGCAGGAAGAGCAGGCCGAGCTTCCAGCGGCGTTTGCTTTCCGTGTACTGGCGGAAGGCCACGGCCACGGGAATGCGGGCGTAAAGATAACCCGGGGCAAAGGCGGCCACGAAGAAGACGAGCACGCAGACGGCGGCCAGCAGCAGGCAGCTCGGAAGGGTGAACAGGTCGCCCAGGCCCGTCCCTAATAAGGAGAATATGGCTCCCCGGCAGGCAAAGACGAGGAGCGCGCCCAGCAACAGCGCGGCTACAAGGTCGAAGAAGGTCTCCCCCAACATGCGGGTGTAAATATTGTTGCTTGTGGCGCCGTAGCATTTATTGACGGCCATTTCTTTGGAGCGACCCACCAACGAAGAGATGACGACGAGCACGTAGTTCATGACGGCCGTCACTAACAGAGCAACGGCCAGCAGGGAGAGGATGAGCGTCATGCGTTGTGTGTCGGCGTCGGAGCTGTGTATCTCGCGTATCGGCTTGAAGAAATAGTCTATGCCCACGCCGGCCTTCTTCAAATGCTCAAGAGGAAGGTATTTGGCTTTCATCTTTTCAAGTTCCGGCTTCAGCTTGTCAGGCTTGATGCCGGGAGCGAACTTCAGGTAAGAGAGGTAGCGGTCGTTGCCCACCCAGTTGCGGCTTCCGTCCCAGGTGAACTTCCCTATGGAGGCGAGCGAGACGACTACATCGTAGTCGAGGTTTGTGTTCTTGGGCACAGCTTGGAAGACGCCGCCAATGGTCAAGGTCTGCCCGGGATATTCGTTCAGGTGGAAGGTCTGGCCGAGGGCCTTGGCCGTGCCGCCCATCTCCTCGGCAATCTTCGAGGAGACCATGGCGTACATCGGGCGCGAGAGGGTCTTCTTGGCGTCACCGGCCAGGATGGGCAGGCGGAAAACGTCAAACAGGCAGGAGTCGGCCGTAATGACAACGGCCTTGTATTTGTTCTTATCGGCCGTAATTATCTTACCGACGGAGAGATAGGTGTAGCGCGTGGCCGATTCCACGCCGGGCAGCTCGGCCTCCATGCCGAGCACGATGCCGCCCGAAGTTTGCGGAAAGGCTTTCGTCCCTTCCGTGGTGGAATAATTGCTTCCCGCTTGGTAAATGCGCTCCTTGTCGGGGAAGAAGTCGTTATAGGATTTCTCGAAATAGACCTTCGCTATCAGTACCAGTCCCATGGCCAGGCCGACGCCCAGCGAGACGATTTTTACCGTGCTGTACTTTTTGTTATGCAGGGAAGTACGAACCCAAAACGTGAAAGGAGACATGGGCAATTAATTGTTGAGGATGAGTATTTGATTGTCTTTATAGGCGTCGTAATTGGAGACGATGACCTTTTCGCCGGGTTTGAGTCCTTCGAGCACCTCGTAATATTGCGGGTTTTGGCGACCGATGCGGATGGGTCGGCGGTGCGCCGTCTTGCCGTCGGGCGAAAGCACGAATATCCAATTGCCGCCGGTCGACTGGAAGAAGGAGCCTTTCGGAATGATGATGCTTTGTGTGGGTTCGCCCAATTCAAGGTTGATGTAATAGGTCTGTCCCGTGCGGATGTTCTCCGGGCGTTTGCCGGTGAAGACGAACTCGGTGCGGAACTTGCCGTCGCGCACTTCAGGGTAGACCTTCTTGAGGGTCAGGTCGTAGTTCTGCCCTTGGCGCTCGAAGGTGGCAGAGAGGCCGTCGTGCACGCGGTCAATGTAATGCTCGTCGATTTGCGCCTCCACCTTGTAATCGGAAAGGTCGTTCACCTGGCCTATCATCTGCCCGGCGCCCACGCTCTGGCCGAGGGTGACGTTCAGCAGGCCCAGTTCGCCGGTGATGGGCGAAGGCACGTTGAGGTTATCCTTGCGCTTGCGGATGAGGTGGAGGTTCTCCTGCATGCTGGCCAACTGCTCCTGCATCTGGCCCAGTTGTACGGAGCGGGCGACGGAGTCCTGTTGCAGGCGTTCGATGACCAAGTCATATTGTTTAACGGCTAAATCATAATCTTCCTTTGATTGAATATAAGTCTCTTTGGCAATCAACTCTTCGTCATAAAGACGCTTGTTCTGTTCGTAGGCACGGCGTTTACGTTGTCGGTCCATTTCCAATTGCAGCTTCGTTTTCTCATTATCCAACTTGGCCTGCTGCATGGAAAGCTGGTTGTTACGGAAGACGCTCATCTGGTAACTCAGGTTGGCCTCGGCATTGAGGATTTCCAAGTCGAGCTGCGAATTCGAAAGGCGGACGATGATGTCGCCTTTTTTGACATGGGCGCCCTCGTCCACGACTTTCGCCTGCACCGTGCCGCCCTCTTCAGGACTGATTTGTACGACCGTGATGGGCTGCACCTGCCCGTCCACCCTGACGAAGTCGTTAAACTGCGCTTTCTTGACTTCGCCGATGCTGATGCCTCTGGCGTCGATGTTCAGGGTCGACTCGTGGTTGCCGAAGATAATCCAGCCCACCAGCAAGAGGAACAAGACGCCCCCGATGATATAAGGGATGTGCTTCTTACGTATTCCCTTCTTCTTTTCTAATTGTATATCCATCGTATGAATTATTAATTATCAATTATTAATTATTCCAGGCAACGCCTATATTCTCCATTCTCCATTATTAATTCTTAATTAGTATAGCGCTTGGCCTTTGTAGTAGTCCACTTGCTTGCTTTTCAAGAAATACATCAATTGTTTTTGCAATAAATTGGCTTTGGATTCTATCAATGTATTCGCGCTCTGTTTTAAATCCAGCGGACTGGAAAGGCCTTCTTCGAATTTGAGTAAGGTAAGGCGGTAGGCGATGGAGTCGGACCGGAGTTTTTTCTCCATCTGTATGCTTTCCTTGGCGTAGCCGTCGCGGTCGAGCACCGACTGGCGGATGGCCGTTTCCAATTGGCGCAGCACCTCGCTTTGCTCTTCCTGGGCGATGCGCAGGTTGTTGTGCGCCTTGCGTACGGCCGTGGCCGTTTGCAGCCGGTCGAAAAGCGGGAAGCTGAAGTTGATACTGATGTATTTGCCTTGGTTGTTTCTGAATTGCGAACGGAAGGCGGTAGGCGAGATGCCGGATTTCAAGTCTTCGTAGTAGCTGGTGTATATGCCGCCGGAGAGTGAAATGCTGGGAAACCATTTGCCTTTTGCTATCAGCAGGTTCAGTTGGGAGGCCTTGAGCTGGAAGGCCGCCTGTCTGGCGGTGGGGTTGGCCTGTTCGGCGTAAGCAAAGATGTCGGGCACCGACTCCGGCTCGGGCAGGTAGTCCTTGGCCGAGGCCGGGACACCCGTGTCGATGACCAGCGTGTCGGCGTAAGGGTAGTTCATCAGGTCCTTGAGTTTGAGCAGGGCCGTTTCGAAGAGGTTCTGCTGGTTGGTCAGGCCATAGTCGTCGGCGGCCACCTGGGCTTCGAGCAGGGCCACGTCGGCCTTCCCCTTCTGGCCCAGCTCCTCCTCGCGTTGCGTCTGGTAGAGCACGCGGCGACTTTCCTTGAGCTTGTCGGCGGCAAAACGGGCGGCCTCCTGGTAATAGGCCACGTTGACATAAGCCTCAAGCGTGTTCAGGGCCAGGTCATCCTTGGCTTTTTGCAAGTCGTTCATACCCATCTGGCGGTTGGCTTTCGCCAGCTTGAATTGGTTGACTAACTGCCCGCCCTTGAAAATAGGAATCGAGGCGTCGACCTCATAGTAATTATTGAACGTGGTGGTGTTGATGTAGGTGTTGGTACCGGGGTCCACGGCACGCCCGAAATTGTATTGGGCGGAAACGGAAGTGGTGAGCGAGGGGAAGAAAGCCGCCGTAGCACCGGCCTTGTCGGCCGCGTAAGAGTCGTTAGTGCGCAGTTGTTTGCGCACGGCCGTGCTGTTTTCTACGGCGTAACGCAGGCAATCCTCCATGCTCCAGCGCTTTTCCTGTGCGGGAAGCAGTACCGGCGCGGCGGCCAGCATCATCCAAAATAATTTTCTTTTCATATCTCTCGTTGCTTGTTTATCAGCATAAGTTTCTTGGCTTAAAAAAGGCAAAGCCTGTGCCAAAGGGATAAGGAATTGTTTTTTAATGGCTTGGCGATAAGCCTTCTTTTGGCTGTTGTCAAAAAATTGGACAAGGCTGTCCAAAAACTTGACAGCCGTCTTTCTCTGCGTCTGCGGAAAAACATTTCGCCCACCCTTCCCTGTTTCGCCACCCTTGCGGCGAACAAGTTATAAACCGTCCATGCAAAGGCATTTTGCTACCCGATTTTCTTTATGGAACGACTTGCGTTATAATGCTTATTAGTCATATTTCCTTGCCGTTCGCTTAAGCGAACGGATAAGAGAAAAGCCAAATCCTCCGGGGCTTTAGCCCCCTGGCGACTTTTCCGATTCGGAACAACAAGCCGGCTGTGGTTATATGCTGCGTTGCAGCATGCGCAATGCCGACGAGGCGCGTAGCGCCTTAATCTGGATAACCTGCCGGCCATGCCGGCAGGATTTGTGGAGCGTACATGGATTCGCCTCCGTAGGATGGCGTATCTAAAAATGGTTGCCACCTACGGAGGCAAAACATGAATAGATGTCTTTTACCAGCCGGCATGGCCGGCAGGCTATATAGGTTCACGCCCTACGGGCGCATTTTGAACACATCCTTTATAGTCTAACTAAGGACAAAAAAAGTTTTTCTTCGCTTACATCACTTCGTCATACGTATTCATATTCAACTGTTTAGGTATGACAGAAGGTTTCGTCACCGCTCTTGTTTCCGGCCTTCGGCAACGAATAGGTTTCACGGCGACAAGACGTCCCATGGCGAAATCTCAACGTCTTGAGGGAACAAATCAACGTTTTAAGGAAAAATCTTAACGTCTTGCGGCGACAAGACAAGGTCTTGTGGCCACAAAACCTTATGTCGTTTCAATAAAGTCCGAAGCCTTCAAATATAAGTTCCATATTTTCGGAAAAACATAGGACTTTTGGTCGCTAAAAGTTCCATGTTTTCGCGCAAACTCTCTGCTTTTTGCGGCTGGGAAGGACGGCGACCCCGGCTGTCCGGAACAAGCCGGTGACGAAAGCCTTAGTCACCGGCATCACGCTGTGAAATACCTGCTTACGGCTGGTGACGAAACAGAAAAAAAACAATGGAACCCTCCCGCCGCAAGCGTAAAGCGCGCCGCGTCGGGTCGGAGGTCGGGTAAATGAATACTGCACGCCACAGGCGATTTGAGAATGCTTGCCAGCAGCCCTTTTCCGAAAAGGCTTTTGCAGCGGTCTCAGGTTACGATTTCAAGACCGATAGGTAACGATTTGGTAACGATTCCTTGTCCGGATTTGGCTTTTCGGTGTCTTTGTTTTGGCACCGCTAAACGCAAAAAAGCCCACAGAACGTTGATTCTGCAGGGACGCGTACCTTGCACCAAGAAATACCGTCCATAATACCAATCCATATTGATATTGGAAGTATCTTCGTGTCCGCGAAAAGCAGATGCAGATGACAAAAGAAGATTTTCTGAAAAGGCTCAATGATATAGAATGGGATGATTTTGAAGCGAAGGAAGCCCAAAGCGATATTCCTAAGAATTCTTGGGATACGGTAAGCGCGTTTGCCAACACTTCCGGGGGTTGGTTGGTGCTCGGTGTGAAGGAAACGAAAAAGGGCGGACAAAGTACCTATTCCATCACCGGGGTACGCAATGCCGAGAAGCTGGAACAGGATTTCGTCGGAGTGTTGCGCTCGCAAACCAAATTCAACTTACCGGTTGGCGTTACAGTCAAGAAGTACGTGATTGACGGCAATACGGTACTTGCTTTCCATATTCCGTCTTCCCCCGTGAAGCCGGTCTATTTCAACAACAATATACGTAACACCTACATCCGGACAGGTAGCGGCGACCAGCAGGCTACCGATATGGAAATACTCGCCATTCAGCGCGACCAAGCGTTTGGAAGCCGTTCGGAGCAAACTGTCCCCGGTACTTCCATCAAGGACTTAAACCGCCAATCGCTTGAAACTTATCGTCGGCGTATTCAGGAATACAACGCCGAGTTTGCTTACAACAATCTGGACGATGAGGACTTCTGTAAGAAGCTCGGCATCACGTACAACGGCAATCTGGGCTATGGCAGTTTACTCATGCTCGGGCAACGGGACGCGGTGCAGTTTCATGTGCGTAACTTTTGGATAGACTACATCGAGATACCCGGCACTTCATACAACGATGCTGCCGTGCGCTACACTTACAGAATGCCGGAACAAGAAAACTTGTGGGAATACTACCAAGTGCTTATCCAGCGCTTGCGGCTGTACGTGGATAATCCGTTTACGCCGGGTCCCGACGGCTTTTCTCCTGACGACAATTCACAGCTTTATGCTTTGCGTGAAGGCCTCATCAACATGTTGTCCCATGCCGATTTCTTCAGTCCGATGCACTCGACCATCCGTGTGTATGATAACCGTATTGAGTTCCAGAATCCGGGACGCTTCTACATAGACATCCACCGTCTGAAGGAACAGGTCATCTCCATGCCCCGCAATCCGAGCATCATCAAATTCTTCCGGTATGCCAAGCTGTCGGAAAATGCCGGCTATGGCATTGACAAGATGTTGAAATGGCAGGAGCTGACAGGTCAGGAGGTCGCTTTTGAAACAGACTTGGTAAGTTCTACGGTGACGTATTTCAGGCCAAGGGAAGAGGAAAAGGCGGAGCAGAAAAGGCGGTCAGTAAAGCGGTCAGAAAAAGCGGTCAGAAAAAGCGGTCAGAAAACATATAATGCCGTGTTCGCTCTTATAAAAGAAAAGCCAACTATTACTCGTGAAGAACTCTCTACCCGTACGGGAATTACTCAATCTACCATACAAAAACATGTCAAGAGATTAAAGGACAATGGTTATATTCAGCGTGAAGGCAGTGACAAGTCTGGATATTGGATGGTTTT
>JAISGW010000030.1 GCA_031262895.1 Tannerella sp.
TTATTGCCCTGGTAGCCTCCCTGGCGATAGTTGTTACCCTGATAGCCGCCTCCCTGGCGGTAGTTGTTGCCGCCTTGGTAACCTCCCTGGCGATAGTTATTGCCCTGATAACCTCCTTGGTAGCCACCTCGCGGCTGGTAGCCGCCTTGACGGTGGTAGTTGTTGCCCTGGTAACCTCCTTGCGGACGGTTATCCGACGGCCTGCGTTCGTAATTACCTTCCGGCCGCTCGTAAGCTCCCTGCTGGGAGTTGTAAGGCCGCTGTTCCGCCCCGGATCCTTGCTCCTGTTCTGTGTTTTCCTTGCGAACACTCGGTATCACTTTCTTAGGGCGCGATTCATCTTTTTCGTCTTCTGTAATCATGTCTGTAAAATAATATGGATTTAACATTTTGTCGGCAACCCTCACGGCTGCTTTCCAATTTCTATAAGCTCTCTTTTAAACGTTTATCTTCTTGCCTTCAGATTCCCGTATAATTCTGCGGGCTGAGACTTCTCAATTCTTTTTTAACTGTTTCGTCGATTTCCAAAGAATCGACAAACGATTCGATGGACTGTTCCGTCACCTGCTCGTTTTTACGCGTCAGGGCTTTCAGCGCTTCGTAAGGATGGGGATAACCCTCACGGCGCAAGATGGTTTGAATGCCTTCCGATACGACCGCCCAGTGCTGTTCCAGGTCGTTGCGCATCGTGTCCTCGTGCAGGAGGAGCTTGTCTAAGCCCTTGCCGAGGCTATTGAAGGCGATGAGCGTATGGGCCAACGGGACACCTATGTTGCGGGTGACCGTTGAGTCGGTCAGGTCGCGTTGCAGGCGCGAGATGGGCAGCTTGCCTGCCAGATGCGTGAACAAGGCGCTCGATACGCCGAAGTTGCCTTCGGCATTTTCGAAATCAATAGGATTCACCTTATGCGGCATGGCCGAAGAGCCGACCTCTCCTTCTTTTATTTTCTGTTTGAAGTAATCCATGGAAATATACAACCAGAAATCGCGCGCCAAATCTATGCCGATGGTGTTGATGCGCTTCAGCGCATCGAAGAGGGCGGCCAGATTGTCGTAGTTTGATATTTGCGTGGTGTATTGTTCGCGCTGCAACCCCAAGGATTTCTCCACGAAATTGTTGGCGAAACTTTTCCAATCCTTATCGGGATAAGCGGCGTGGTGGGCGTTGAAATTACCCGTGGCTCCGCCGAACTTGGCGGACAGCGGCACGGCTTTCAGCAATTCCCGCTGCTTCTCCAGACGGTAGGCGAAGACTTCGATTTCCTTGCCCAAGCGCGTAGGCGAAGCCGGTTGTCCGTGCGTATGCGCCAGCATGGGCACGTCTTTCCACTTTTCTGCATCGGCCTGCAAGGTGTCGATGAGCGCCTGCAGCGCGGGATAGTAAACCTCGTCCAGGGCTTCCTTCAGGGAAAGAGGAACAGCCGTGTTGTTGATGTCTTGCGAAGTAAGGCCGAAATGGATGAATTCCTTGGCATTTTCCAAGGAAAGCAAGTCGAATTTCTCTTTGAGGAAGTATTCCACGGCCTTTACGTCATGATTTGTCGTGCGTTCAATTTCTTTCACGCGCTTGGCGTCGTCAAGGCTAAAGTCTTGGTAACGCGGACGAAGTTTTTCCGCCACTCCCTTTGCCGGTAAAAGGGCTTTGAGCTGGGGAAGGAAATCGGCCAAGGCCAAGAAATATTCTACCTCCACTCGCACCCGGTAACGTATCAGGGCAAATTCGGAGAAGTAAGGCGCCAATTTTTCGGTTTTGCTTCTATACCTCCCATCCACGGGAGAAAGGGCTGTCAATGCTGTCAATGTCATATCCGGTTTCATCTCAGAGGGGCAAAGGTATGTTTTCCTTTATATAAGGAAAAGTGCCTCTTTTCTTTTTATTATTATTTAATAGAAACTGACCGAGTTTGCTCTTCCTGAAAGCTTAAGGCGTTTTCAGGGAAAGCCAAGTCTCGAAAGGAAGGGGATAACCGGCCGCCTCGTAGGCGACGGCGAGGTTCTCTCTGACGGCTACGGTATCGGGATAGCTTTCGCCTTGCAGCAGGCGCAGCGCCTTATAGGCGAGGAGGTATTCCTTGACAGCTTCCTCGTAACGTTCCAGCAGATAATATGCGGTGGCCAGCATGTTATGGGAAGCTGCCGTCTGCGGATGGTTTTCTCCCAATATGGCCGCGCGTATGGACAGGGCCTTCCGCTGGAATTCCGGGAGGCGTTCCAGCTCGTCCAGTTCCTTATAAGCCTCAGCCATGCTATTGCAGACTGTGGCGGCGGCCATCTGTCCGCTTATCCCCGGCGAGGCCTCGTAGATGGCGAGGGCAGCCCGGTACTGCTTGAGTGCCTGCCGCTGCAATCCTAAAGACGAGAGGGTGACGCCCAGTTCGTTGTAGGTGGCCGCCATGTCAAGCGCGGCGTCGTCCCGTTTCTTGTCGAGACTCAAGGCTTTCCCGTATCCTTTCAGGGCTTGCCTGTAATTGCCGGCAGCCTTGAAGCCGAAGCCGAGGAAGTAATCCCCTTGGGCCGCCGCCTGCAAGCGGCCCTCATCGGCCAGGCGTTCGGCCATGACCAAGATATGCGGTGCCCGTTCGAGGAAGCGGTCGACAGCTTCCGGTGCGGTGAAATCGTAATCGACGAAGCGATTCAGGAGATGCGTGCAGGCTGCCGGCCAAAGGTCGGCGGCCCCTGACTTGACAAGGCATTCCTGTGTCAGTCGGTTCAACAGGAGCCGTTTGTCGTTTGTCCGATGTATGAGGCGGCAACGTTCGAGTTCCATGACGGCCAATTCGTATTGCCGTTCGTCAGACAAGGTCTCCTGTAAAGGAAGGGGCAGGCCCGCGTCGCAGGCATACTTGAGCCAGCAACCCTGTATGGGTGTAGGCGCAAAGCAGCCGAGGAAGGAGAACAGTTGCCGGGCACCTTCGTCGCGCATACCGTTCAAGGCCAGGCTCAAGCAGGCGTAATGCCGACGCTCTCCGGGGTTCAATCCCCAGTCTTCCGGTATCCGGCTTTCCGACAGGCGGAAGTTCTCCAAGTAATCGCGGGGGCTGTCCTGGTGAATGGCCAGATAAGCGGCGGCCTGACCCAAGACTAAGGGGCAAGTGCCCAAAGCACGGGCCAGTTCTTCCATTTCCTGCGGTGGCAAACCGCTTTCCGCCGACAATAACCGGACGGCTTCTTCCTCCTTGAGGGGAAGCAGGCGGATATCCTTCCCCCACGTATCCTCCACCGACGAAGTAAGCAGCAGGTCGCCCTTCCCAACTGAAGGGGCGTAACGTTCAAAGATGTCTTTATCCCGCAGATCGTCGAAAATGAACAGCCAGCCCTCCTGCGTCCGCGTCCAATCGCGCACCGCCCGGATGCAGGCTTCCGCCGTCGCGGGTATTTCCGCGCCCGACATTTGTGCAAACTGCCTGTATGATTCCATGATGGAAGCCTCACAAGCCGCGTCCACCCACCAGACGAGGGTGTATTCATCCGCATGGCGGCAAGCGTATTCCAAGGCGGTCTCCGTCTTTCCCAAGCCGTCTGTCCCTATGAGCGCCGTCGGCTCTCCGCGTTCGTTTTTGAAAGAAAGGCCTATCCTTTCTAAAATTTCTTCGCGTCCTGTGAAGTTCGAATTTCTGGGCTTAACCCAGGATTGCAAGCATCGTTTCATCGCTTTATCGTCATGAAAACCTCGCACAAAATTACATAATCCCGCCTGAAAACGCCCCATATCCCTGCTTATAATGGCCGCTTTTTTGAAAATCCCTACTTTTGCCGGAAAAATGGATGATTTCGTAGCCATAGATTTTGAAACGGCCAACGCTTATCGCTCCAGCATTTGCAGTGTCGGCTTAGTGATTGTGAGGGAGAGACGCATCA
>JAISGW010000050.1 GCA_031262895.1 Tannerella sp.
TTTTAGCCTTTCGATTTCGGCTAAAGCGGCTGCCAAAGCTTTTTCCTTCTCCTCTATGGTTTTTTCCTTCGCTTCAATGGTTTTGCGTTGGGCTTCGACGAGTTCGTCCTTCTCCTCCGCCTTGCGGATGGCGTTATAAAGGTCTTTGAGGTAAAAGTCCTCGTTTTCCATTTCCTTACGCACGAGATTCGTCTCGCTTGCCTTACGCAGGCAGCGCACCAAGTAAGCATAGCCATCCGGCATGCCGGCCTCGTCGTCTTCCTCCACCTCAAGGATATGCTTGTTGGAGGCGATAACCTGCGCTTGGTCGAAGACCGAGAGCAACTTCTCCAAGTCGTTGCGGCGATGCTCCTTAAGCTGGTTGATTTGGACAATCCAAGAGCGGTGGTGCAAGCTTTCAGCGAACTCATTGCGTATGGGCTTGCGGGTGGCCAGGTCGGTAGCAGCCCCGTCGTAGCGGATGACGGGGCAACCCTCGGCGCCCACGCCATAGCCCAGAATAAAGATGAAATACAGGTCGCGGGCTTTTGCCCGGCCTTGTTCGTCGGTATAGGCGTTGTCCTGTTCTTGGTACTGCTGGCCGATGTAATGACGGAAGCGCAAGACATCGGAAGGCAGCTTGGCCTTTTGAAGTTCTATCTCCACCGACTTGTGGCGGCCGTCGCGGGTCTTTATCCGGGCCACGAAGTCGTAGCGAGAAACCGTCAGCTCTATGGCCGCCTTGGGACCTTTGGCCAGTATCTTGCGTGGAGTAGGCCGTTCTTGAGCGGAGAAGTCAAGCGTTTCTATCTCCTCGCCGATAATGGCGGAGATGAGCACCTTGGCAGCCCGCTTGTCCGCCATCAGGTAGCGGAAAACCACGTCGTAAATGGGGTTGGCGATATGCATTGTCTCCTTCGATTTGTACTTTCCAAGGCAAAGATAATTGAAAGTTGTCTCTCCCTCCCAACTTTCAATTGTTTCGTATCTTTCCTCCTTTCGTTCATTTGCTCTTTTCGGTAAAGGTAAACATTTGTGCTTCGAGCGCCTGCCTTGGGAGCGATGGCTGCAGAAAGCTCCGACCTCGCTTTTGTATCCCGATGACCTATCAAATCGAATTTTATATCTAAGTTTGCGCATCACTTATGTTTTAAAGACAAAATGCCAACAGTTCTTGTATTATTGGGAATGCGATTCTTTTACTGGTCGCGTGAACATGAACCCATTCATGTCCACGTCAAGAAGGGCGACGCGGAAGCTCGATTTGATATTGAACCGAAGATCACCCTAACGGAGAACATCGGCTTTAAACCGCATGAGTTGGCAATTGCAGAAGAAGTGATTCGCGAAAATCGCGAATACATGATAGAGCATTGGAAGTTATTCTTTAATAAAAAGGACAATGGAAACAATTAAGGGACTATGGTTCGAGGACGGACGGATATTCATTGAGACGGCGCAAGGGAAAGTCTTGAGCCAGTCGATGAAGTTCTTTCCGCGTCTAAGCAAGGCCAATGAAGTGCAACGTTCGGAATGGAGTGCCTCCCCCTTCGGGCTGCATTGGGAAAAGCTCGACGAAGACATCAGTTTCGAGAGCTTCACTTGGAGTGACAACGACCCCCTTACGCTTTATCATCAGGCTTGAAACTCATTTTTATTAACGGAACATATCCATAAAGTAAATTACTAAGATTCCAATTTTTATGGCTCAGACAAACGAAGAATTCGACCAGGCCTCCGCCCGATGCCGGGAAATATTCGCAAAGAAACTCAAGGATTACGGCGCCTCCTGGCGCCTGATGCGTCCGGAATCGGTGACCGACCAGTTACTCATCAAGGCCAACCGCATTCGTTGCTTAGAAGTAAAGAAGGAAGCCTGGGTAAACGAAGGCATACAACCGGAATACATGGCCATCGTCAATTACGGTGCCGTCGCCCTGATACAATGCGAACGCAGCTTTGCCGATATCGTCGATATGGAAGCCGAAGAGGCCCTGGCCTCGTACGACAAATATATCAAAGCGTCGACCGAACTCATGCACGACAAGAACCATGACTACGACGAGGCCTGGCGCCTGATGCGCACGAGTTCCTATACCGATGTGATTCTGGTCAAATTGCAGCGCATCAAAGAAATCGAAGACCATCACGGCCGGACTTCCGTTTCCGAAGGCGTGGAATCCAATTATATGGATATCATCAATTATGCCCTTTTCGCCCTGATTAAATTGGCCGAAGCGGAAGAACAAGAGGAGAAGTAGGCGACCATGTTCAGACAGCGTTTCCTTCGGATATTGGTGGAAGCCTGCCGTTTGCTGACAGGCGCCGTGTTCGTGTTCTCCGGTTTCGTGAAAGCGGTCGACCCATCGGGTTTCGCCATCAAAATCGGCGACTATCTCGCAGCTTTCCACTTGGACAGCCTGGACTTTCTGGCCCTGCCCGTCGCCCTCTTCCTGATTGCCCTCGAATTTACCTTGGGTGTCTGCACGTTGCTGGGCGTCTATCGGAAATGGGCGAGCCGCTGCCTCTTGCTTTTCATGCTGGTAATGACACCGCTGACCTTTTATTTGGCGTTGTTCAATCCCGTAAGCGATTGTGGCTGCTTCGGCGATGCACTGATATTGACCAATTGGGAAACTTTCGGCAAGAATATCGTCCTCTCCTGCATGGCCATTCTGCTCGCCGTTTGCTATCGGTTACCCCTCTCCTTTTATACGCCAAAGACGCGTTGGTTTATCCCCGTCTTTGCCTTTGCCTACACGCTGGGATTTGCCGTATGGAATTATCGCCACCTGCCGCTACTTGATTTCCGCCCCTACAAAATAGGTACCAACATTCCCGCAGCCATGCGCATTCCCGAAGGTGCCCCGGAAGACGAATACCGCTATTCCTTTATATACGAGAAGGACGGAGTGAAGAAAAGCTTTTCCTTGGAAAACAGCCCGGTCAACGATTCGACCTGGACTTTTGTGGACACGCAAACCAAACTGCTGAAGAAAGGTTACACACCGCCTATTGCTTCTTTCGACATTTTCAATCCCGAAGGGAAGAACCTTTCGGATTCTCTGCTCCGTCTGCCCGAGCTGCTGCTGCTCGTGGCACCTAAATTGGAAACGGCCGACGACAGGCACATTGACGGGATAGCCGACATTTATGAATACGCACAAACCCATCATATTCCTTTTTACTGCCTGACCGGCTCCGCACCGGCACAATTCGAGAAGTGGCGGGAACGGACCGGGGCTACCTACCGCTTCCTGGAAGCCGACGAGACCCTGCTGAAGACCGTCATCCGCGCCAATCCCGGCCTGCTCTGGTTGCAAAGGGGCACGTTGCGGATGAAATGGAGCGGCAACGACCTGCCTAATGAGACCCGGCTGACTGCCTTTCTGCAAGGGGAGCTAGCACCACCGCAAGGAAAGCCTTGGATATATATCAACCTATTCGGTTTTGCTTTACCTTTGCTCCTCGTTTGGGTTTACGATTTCTTCCGTTTCCGAAGGAAGGATGAGAAACCGGCAGAAAAGCAGGAGAATGTATCGCAATCAATTTAATAATATCAAATCATGAGAAAGAATATCATTGCCGGAAACTGGAAGATGAATACGACGCTTCCCGAAGGCTTGGCCTTGGCAAAGGGCTTGAACGAAGCGCTGAAAGGCAAATCCACAAAATGCGACGTCATCATCGGGACGCCCTTCACACATCTGGCCAGCGTAGCAGCCGCCATTGATACGCAACGCATCGGCGTGGCCGCCCAAAACTGCGCCGACAAGGAAAAGGGCGCCTTCACCGGCGAAGTCTCGGCCGCCATGGTAGCTTCCACGGGCGCCAAGTACGTCATCCTCGGCCATTCCGAGCGCCGCCAGTACTACCACGAGACACCCGAAATCTTGAAAGAGAAGGTAAAGTTGGCATTGGCCAGCGGCCTGAAGCCCATTTTCTGCGTAGGTGAAGTATTGGCCGAACGCGAAGCAGGCAAGCACTTTGAAGTGGTAGACGCTCAACTCAAAGGCTCCCTCTTCGACCTCTCGCCCGAAGACTTCGGCAAACTAATCATCGCCTACGAACCCGTATGGGCCATCGGCACCGGCAAGACTGCCACGGCCGACCAAGCAGAAGAAATCCACGCCCATATCCGCAAGACCATCGCCAACAAATACGGCAAAACCATCGCCGACGACTGTACTATCCTGTACGGTGGCAGCATGAACGGCGGCAATGCCCGCGACCTGGTGGCCAAGCCTGATGTGGACGGCGGCCTGATTGGCGGAGCCTCCCTCTCGGTAGAGAAATTCATGCCGATAGTAGAAGCTTTCTAAAAGGAAACAAGCAAGCGGGGAGGCGGCCCCTTCGGCAGTCTTCCCGCTTCCCGTTCCAACGATTATGAAACATCAAATATATCTGTCCCTTATGCTGGCCTGCCTTTGCACGGGCAGTGCGGCCGCCCAAGATTCGCTCTTGCACGGACGACAGAGCATCTTCGACGAGCTGCAAAGCCCGGGAAGGGGTTATGTGGCCGTGGACCAAGCAGCCACCGTGCGTAATTTAGTAGGCAGACCCTTGAACGGAGAAGTGGAGACCTCGTCTGACGGTCGGCCTTTCGTTCTTTTCCAAGGCTACCGCGTGCAGGTTTTCTCCGGAAATAACCAGGGACGCTCAAAGGCCGAAGCGTTCAAACGGGAACAAGATATACAGAAAGCCTTGCCCACTTTGCCTACGTACATTACTTATACGGCTCCTTTCTGGCGCCTGCGTGTGGGCGATTTCAATTCACATGAGGAAGCCTATGCCGCCCAACGCCAACTCATGCAACGCTTCCCCTCTTTCGGAAAGGAAATGTACATCGTAAAAGAAGACATCAAATTGTATTTGGATGACACTTACTAATGAAAACGACCCGGCCAAAGAAGCCCTGGCCGGGCATTATAGGGAAATCATCCGCCTCCTCGGCGAGAATCCCGAACGCGAAGGGTTGCTGAAAACGCCCTTGCGTATGGCCAAAAGCATGCAGTTTCTCACCAGCGGCTATCGTGAAGACCCGGAAGCAGTGTTGGCCTCGGCCATGTTTCAGGAAGAAGACTACAAGCAGATGGTCATTGTCAAGGATATTGATTTTTTCTCGCTCTGCGAGCATCACCTGCTGCCTTTCTTTGGAAAGGCGCACGTGGCCTATATTCCCAACAAATATATCACGGGCTTGAGCAAGATTCCCCGCGTGGTGGACATCTTTGCCCGCCGGCTGCAAATCCAGGAACGCCTGACCTTGCAGATAAAAGAATGTATCCAAAAAACGCTGAACCCATTGGGCGTAATGGTCGTCATTGAAGCCCAGCATTTATGTATGCAGATGCGCGGCGTGGCCAAACAGAACTCCTTAACAACCACCTCCGATTTCACCGGCTTCTTCCAACAGGCCAAAACCCGCGAAGAATTCATGAACCTGATTAAGAAATAGGGGCAACTTTAAAGCGCAAACGCAGGCGTCCGTCGGCGTAATCATGATTGAGCAAGGTGAAATGCCCGATTTCAGAAGTGTTTTTCACGTGTTCGCCGATGCAGGCGCAAGCGTCGTAATCGCCCACCCGAACGATACGGATGGTGTCTTTTGCCTCCTCGGGCAATTTGCTCAAATCGACCAAATCGGCAGCTTGTTCACGACTGACAAACGCTATCGTGACGGGTAAATGCCGGTCGATAACCTCGTTTACGCGGCGTTCGACTTCGGTCAGGCATTCCTCTCCCGGGTCATCGGGCAGGAAATAATCGCATTTGCTTTTCTTCTTTTCGATATGCGCATTGCGCGAACGGCCGCAATGAAACATACGCACCATCGTCTGGTTAAGGATATGCTCCGCCGTGTGCATGGGCGGGAAATAATCTTTCTTGGGGGTATTGATTTCGTTTGTATCCATGATGGCGCAAAGGTAAAGCTATTTCTTAAAAGCTTTCTTTTGCTTTTTGTATATCGGGGGAAAAATGGTTTACTTTGCAGACTTTTCATTCAAACAGGCAGTAAATTATAGCATGGCACAAGAAGATATTTTCAAACGAATCGTCTCCCATTGCAAGGAATACGGTTTCGTCTTTCCCTCTTCGGAAATTTACGACGGCTTGGCAGCCGTTTACGACTACGGCCAATACGGCGTGGAGCTGAAAAACAATATCAAGAAATATTGGTGGGACAGTATGACGCTGTTGCACGAGAACGTGGTAGGGCTGGATTCCTCCATTTTCATGCACCCCACCATCTGGAAAGCTTCCGGCCATGTAGACGCCTTTAACGACCCCTTGATTGACAACCGGGATTCCAAGAAACGCTACCGCGCCGACGTCTTGATTGAAGATTACATAGCCAAACTGGACGAGAAGATACAAAAGGAAATCGACAAGGCCGCCAAGCGTTTTGGCGAGAATTTCGATGAAGCCAAATTCCGCGCCACCAATCCCCGTGTGCTGGAACACCAACAAAAACGCGACGCCGTGCATGAGCGCTATACCAAGGCGATGAATGCGAACGACCTGGCGGAACTCCGTCAGATTATCCTTGATTGCGAAATTGTTTGCCCCATATCAGGCACCCGCAACTGGACGGAAGTGCGGCAGTTCAACCTGATGTTCTCCACCGAAATGGGTTCTACTTCCGAAGGTGCCATGAAAGTTTATCTCCGCCCTGAAACGGCCCAAGGCATCTTCGTCAATTTCCTGAACGTGCAGAAAACCGGCCGGATGAAAATCCCCTTCGGCATTGCCCAAATCGGCAAAGCTTTCCGTAACGAAATCGTCGCGCGGCAGTTCATTTTCCGCATGAGGGAGTTCGAACAGATGGAGATGGAGTTTTTCGTACGTCCCGGGGAAGAAATGGAATGGTTCAAGCGTTGGAAACAGACGCGCATGAAATGGCACCAGGCCCTCGGCATGGGTGCGGAGAGATACCGCTTCCATGACCATGAGAAGCTGGCGCATTACGCCAACGCCGCCACCGACATCGAGTTCGAGATGCCTTTCGGCTTTAAGGAAGTAGAAGGCATACACAGCCGCACCGACTTCGACCTTTCACAACACGAGAAGTTCTGCGGCAAGAAATTGCAATACTTCGACCCTGAAATAGGGAAGAGCTATACTCCTTATGTAATAGAGACCTCCATCGGCGTAGACCGCATGTTCCTCAGCCTACTGTCGGGCTGTTACGCGGAGGAGGCGCTTGAAGGCGGCGACACCCGTGTGGTATTGAAGTTGCCGCCCGCTTTGGCTCCCATCAAATTAGCCGTTCTCCCATTGGTTAAGAAGGACGGGCTACCCGAAAAGGCGGAGCAAATCGTCGAGCAACTGCGTTTCGACTTCCGTTGTCA
>JAISGW010000188.1 GCA_031262895.1 Tannerella sp.
TATTTTGCAACCGAAATAGAATATACGCTCGGGCGTGTATTGGATAAGTCATGACTCTGTACGATTCTAAGACAATAAGACTTTTAGACCAACAGATTTCTTACAGATTTCTTATAGTCTCAGAGTCTTATAGTCTTATAGTCTCATGGTCTTGCAGTCTCAAAATCTTATCGTCTCATGGTCTTGCAGTCTCATAGTCTGACTATTTTACCTCGCTGCCGGGACGGACGGTTTTGTCGGGAAGGATAGCGGAGAGGCGTCCGTCGGCGTCCTCGGCCGAGAGTATCATGCCCTCGGAGACGATGCCGCGCAGTTTGCGCGGCGCCAGGTTGGCCACGAAGCAGAGTTGCTTGCCGACTAACTCCTCCGGCTTGTAATGGGCGGCTATACCCGAAACGATGGTGCGGCCTTTCAACCCGTCGTCGATGCGCAACTGCAACAACTTGTCGGCCTTGGGCACCTTCGCACATGCCGTTACCGTGCCGACGCGGATATCCAGCTTGGAGAAGTCGTCGTAGCTGATGGATTCACGTATGGGTTTGGTCTGATAAGTAGCCGCCTCGTTAGCCTTCTTCGTGTCTTCCAGCTTTTTTACCTGGGCTTCGACAAGGGCGTCGTCAATCTTCTCAAACAGGAGTTCCGCCTTGCCCAGCAGATGGCCTTTCGGCAGCAAGTCGGCACGTCCCAGGTCCTTCCAAACGAATCTTTCCCGGATATTGAGCAGCTTGCGTAATTTCTCCATGCTGAAGGGCAGGAAGGGTTCGAAGGCGATGCTGAGGTTGGCCGAGAGCTGGAGGGCGAGGTTCAGTATTCCCCCGACCCTGTTCAGGTCGGTTTTGGCCAGTTTCCAAGGTTCGGTGTCGGCCAGGTATTTGTTGCCGAGGCGGGCCAGGTTCATGGCTTCGCGCTGGGCGTCGCGGAAGTGGTAACTGTCAAGCAGGCGTTCGAGTTCCTTCTGAATGCGGGTGAACTCTGCCCAAGTTTGCCGGTCGTAATCCGTCGTTTCGCCGGCCAAGGGTACCTTACCTTCAAAATATTTCTCCGTAAGCACTAAGGCGCGGTTGACGAAATTGCCGAGGATAGCTACCAGCTCGTTGTTATTGCGGGCCTGGAAATCTTTCCAGGTGAAATTGTTGTCCTTCGTTTCCGGGGCATTGGCGGTGAGCACGTAGCGCAACACGTCCTGCTTGCCGGGAAAGTCTTCGAGGTATTCGTGCAGCCAGACGGCCCAGTTGCGGGAGGTGGATATCTTGTCGTCCTCAAGGTTAAGGAACTCGTTGGCCGGCACGTTCTCCGGCAGGATGTAAGAGCCTTCGGCCTTGAGCATTGACGGGAAAACGATGCAATGGAAGACGATATTGTCTTTGCCGATGAAATGCACCAGTTTGGTCTCGGGGTCTTTCCACCATTTTTCCCAGGAGCCGAATTTCTCGGGATACTTTTCGCAAAGTTCCTTGGTGTTGGAAATATAGCCGATGGGGGCGTCGAACCAGACGTAAAGCACCTTGCCTCCGGCATCTTCCACAGGGACGGGGATGCCCCAGTCGAGGTCGCGGCTTACGGCGCGTGGCAGCAAGCCCATGTCGAGCCAGCTCTTGCATTGGCCGTAGACGTTCGGGCGCCAAGCCTCGTGACCCCTCTTGTTGCCTTCCTTGTGTTCTTCGAGTATCCATTGGCGCTGCCAAGACTCATACTGGTTGAGGGGCAGATACCAGTGCTTGGTTTCCCACATGACGGGCTTGGAGCCGCTGATGGCCGACTTGGGATGGATGAGTTCGGTGGGGCTGAGCGAGGTGCCGCAGGCCTCGCACTGGTCGCCATAGGCATGTTCGTTGCCGCAATGGGGGCAGGTTCCGGTGATATAACGGTCGGCCAGGAACTGGTGGGCTTCTTCGTCGTAATATTGTTCGCTGGTCTTTTCAATGAACTTACCTTCTTCGTACAGCTTGCGGAAGAAGTCGGAGGCGAGTTTGTTGTGCGTGGCCGAAGTGGTACGGGAATAGATATCGAAGGAGATGCCGAAGTCCTCGAACGACTTCTTTATCATCTCATGGTAGCGGTCGACGATGGATTGCGGGCTGACGCCCTCCTTGCGGGCACGGATGGTGATGGGCACGCCGTGCTCGACGGAGCCGCCTATCATCAGCACCTCCTCGCCGCGCAGGCGCAGGTAGCGGGCGTAAATGTCGGCCGGCACGTAAACGCCGGCCAGATGGCCGATGTGCACCGGTCCGTTAGCATAGGGCAAAGCCGTTGTTATCAGGGTTCTCTTGAAATTCATCTGCTTGAAATTATAGGAATTAAATGATGCGCGAAAGTACGAATTATCTCACACATCTTCTCAATGAGGGCAATATGGCAGGGCGGGAAAGTGCTTTGTTCATTTTTCAATGGATTTTATACCTTTGCACTTCAAACATTAATTAAGGAACTAACCATGGCAAAGACGAAACGAATGCTACTTTTGGCATCAATCCTGTGCTTAACCCTTCAGGCAAATGCGCAGCAAGCTCTTTTTGGGAGGCAGGAGGTCATTTCTCCAGAGATACATCCCGACAACACGGTCACCTTCCGCTTCCGCGACGCGAAAGCTATCGAAGTGAAGGTAACGGGCGATTTCCTCCCCACGCAAAAGGTGGAGACGCCCCGCGGCACTTATGATGCCCCGGGCACGGCCGACCTGAAGGAAGGAGAAAATGGCGTTTGGACGTACACTACCCCCCAGCCCCTGCCCTCCGAACTTTATCTTTACTCTTTCATCGTTGACGGCCTGAAGGTGAATGACCCGGCCAACGTTTACCGTATCCGCGACATCGCCACTATCAACAATTTCTTCATCATTGGCGGTGGCCAAGGCGACTGGTACCGGGTAAAGGAAGTACCGCACGGCGCCGTCATCCGTTGCTGGTACGACAGCCCGACATTGAAGATGCAAAGGCGCTTGACTATTTACACGCCGCCCGGATACGCGCATAGCGGCAAACGCTACCCTGTCCTTTATCTCTTGCACGGCGTGGGAGGCGACGAAGAAGCCTGGATTTCGCGTGGTGGCTGCGCTTCGCAGATACTGGACAACCTGATTGCTTCGGGGAAGGCCCAGCCGATGATCGTCGTCATGCCCAACGGTAACGTCGCTCAAGAGGCGGCACCCGGCGAATCGCCTGCCGGCTTCGTCAAGCCCAGTGCGAACCTTCCCCATACGATGGACGGCACTTTCGAGGCCAGTTTTCCCGACATCGTGAACTATGTCGACAAGACCTTCCGCACCATTAAGAAAAAAGACAGCCGCGCCATTGCCGGTCTCTCCATGGGCGGCTTCCATGCGTTGCATATCTCGGCCCAATATCCCGGCATGTTCGGATACGTAGGACTTTTCTCGGCGGCCATCCTGCCGCGCGAAGGCTCGCGCTCACCCATATATGCCGACCAGGACAAGAAGATGGACGCACAATTCGCACAAAAGCCGCTCCTCTATTGGATAGGCATAGGCAAGGCCGACTTCCTTTACAAGGCAAATGCCGACTACCGCAAGAAGTTAGACGAGAAAGGATACAAATACGTCTATTTTGAAAGTGAAGGCGGACACATTTGGCGCAACTGGCGGCTTTATCTGACCCGCTTCGCCCCGCTCCTCTTCCAAAAACATTGATGCGTAAGAATTTCCTCCAATATCCCTGTCCCCCTATCCGGCACCGCATGACCGGATTCTGGTTGATTGAACTGTGTGTGTTGCTGCTTTTGTCGTTGACGCTACTCATGGAACGGCCGCACACCCTTCATCTGCAGCATCTGGTCATGTGTGCGGTTTACTTGGGCATCGTCAGCTTGGTGGCCGCCTTCGTCATCTATGCCTTGGCGCCCCGCCTTGATTTGGAGAAATGGAATATCGGAAAGTTCGTCTTTTGCGCCATCGTGGGTATCATCCTCGCCACTATCGGCTTTTATGTCGCCGAATGCGTGTTCGTGAAAGTTTACGGCATACATCTGCATATCGTCATGCGCACAGAGTATTCCGCCTTCCGCAATATCTTGTACCTGACGCTTTTCGACCTCATCATCGGAGGCTTGGTCTGCTCGGTCGCCTATACTTACATGTATAATGCCGACCTGAAGATGCTGCTCAGTAAAGAAGAGGCAGCTTTGAA
>JAISGW010000009.1 GCA_031262895.1 Tannerella sp.
TTCACCTTGCAACTGCCGAAAGGCGTCCACCTGAACGCCGACAGCACCTGCCTCTCAGCAAGGCTGGAGCAAGGCTATGACCTTTCGTACTCGAAATTAGACGAAACGGGCAGCACCTGGCTCCTGCGCATAGATGCCAGCCCGTTGCGCGAAGCGGAAGATTCGGCAGCAGTAGACAGCTTCCGGGAAATTGCCGACATCGGCCTGCAAATGGACGACAGCCTGCTGGGAAAAGACTTTCTCGTAAGTTTCGACACCATCAACTTCACCCTGAGCAACGGTCTGCGTTTGGCCGAAGGTAATAAGAGCATCCCCATACGCGTGGCCAGCCTTTACGGGACGCCCGTGGCCACCGAAACCGTCATCAAGCCAGCGTTACCCGTAGGCATCCGCTTCGAAGGCGGCGAGCTCCTGCTTGACACACCCTTTGCCGAAGAGGTACGCCTCTTCGACTTCAACGGCCGCCTGCTCTTCCAAAAAGGCAAAAAAGCCGGCGAAGCCGTGTTTAATCTTCCCACAGGCCTGCCGCGTCTGATGCTGCTTTGCGGCTCTTCCGGCTGGAGCCGGAAACTATACAGGCAGGGGAATTAATCAATTGGCCACCCAACGGGGGTCATGCACATAGGTATTGGGCTGGTCGTACGACATGTCGGCCGGGTCGGGAATAAGCAATTGGTATTTGCGCCCGGCCGTCAACAGTCGCCGGTCACGCAGCCAAGGATTGAAACGTTTCAAATCAGCATAAGTGATGCCCTGCGCACGGGCGAAAGCGGGGAGGTCGCTTATGTCCGATTTCACTTCCACCGAACGCGTGCGAATAGGTTTGTACAAATCAAAGGGCCGAATGAGGAAGCCGTAGCGGTAAGGATTCTCAAAGATTTGCTTGATTGCCATGATGCGGTAAGGATAACGGCTCGTCTCTTCCACCAGCCAGAGGTCGAGCGAATTTTGGCCGCCCTGGTAACGGCTGGCGCTGCTGATGCGCCCCATACCGCCGTTGTAGGAAGAGGCTACGCTCAGCCAGTCGCCGTATTTGTCGTAGGCCGCACGTAAATAGCGGCAGGCAGCCACCGTCGACTTGGCAATATCGCAACGTTCATCCACCGTAGAGGTGATGCGCAGCCCGTATTCCCTCGCCGTAGTCTCGACAAACTGCCAAAGGCCGACGGCTCTGGCGGGAGAATTGGCCTTGGGATTGAGTTGGCTCTCAATGACGGCCAAGTATTTGAAATCGTCGGGGATGTCGTATTGCTTCAGGATAGGCTCTATTATCGGGAAAATCCGGTTGGCCCGTTTGAAAAGCAGGAGCGTAGCGGAATGTTGATAGGTAAACGATGCGATTTCACGGTCGAAACCCTCGTGACGGTTATAGCGTTCCAAATCAATACGCGCACCGCAAAACTCGACCCAGTCGGGCACATGGGGCGTCACCGTAAGAGCAGCCACCTGCGGCTGCAGGTCCTGGGGTTTCCCCGCAGGGGTTTGCGAATCAAGAAAGCTCAACAAGAGCGTGGCGCCGGCCAAGGCGGCAGCGCTGATGCCCAAGACATACAGCCAAGGGCGGATATTATTCGGATTCTGTTGCATCTTTTGGTCTGAGTATGTTTATATCGCCTTTTTTCAAATATTTCACGCCGTCGGAACCCGTCGCTTCTATAATATAGAAGTAAACACCCGAAGGCACAAGATGGCCGTTGCGTTTGCCGTCCCAGCCGCCGGCAGGGTCGTTCCAACTGTAGATTTCCTGCCCCCACCGGTTGAAGATGTGCGCATGGAAGCGCACCAGCGACTTGTAGGCCACCTTGAAAACGTCGTTCACGCCGGGTGAGGCGCCGGGCGAAAAGGCATTGGGCACATAAAGCGCCGATTCGCTGATTTGGATGCTGATGGAATCGGACACCTGGCAGGTGCTGCTGCCCACATCCATGCGCGCTACATAATTGCCGGCTTTTTGGAAGGTGTAGTCCAGTTCCTGCCCCGGATAACTGATGGGCGTCTCGCCCGTTTTCGTGTTATAAATGGTCCAACGGAAATAGGTGGGCACAGGGTCATTGGCCACCGCGCGGAAATGAGCGGCCACGGGTGCCGAAAGTCCGGAGCCTTCACCGGCCAGGTTCGTGCCGTCGGAAGCGGTGAAGGTCGTATCAATATGAGCTTCCACAGCCACAGCCGTATACAACGGCGTCGTGGCCGAACTTTCCATACCGAAATGTTCGGCGAAACGGTCGCCCGTCAAGCGCACCTCCGTATCGCAAAGGGGTGCCGGCAGGAAAGCGGAAAAAGGGTCACCCGCAATGCTGTCGCTAAAGACCTTGGGCAGGAAAGAAAGGCTGGCCTCATCCCATTCCAACGTATTATAGGAAACATCGAAAACGCGGGTTAAGGTTTGGGGCATGCCTAAAGGTGTATAATAAGTCAAAGCGGGAATGTCGGCCTTACCTTCCAAACGGAGGCTCTCGCAAGGGTCGGAAGAGGCGT
Source organism: Tannerella sp. (assembly GCA_031262895.1). Lineage (GTDB taxonomy): Bacteria > Bacteroidota > Bacteroidia > Bacteroidales > Tannerellaceae > JAISGW01. Next base: position 2,479 of record JAISGW010000009.1, read on the forward strand.
CTACTTGCAAATTACTGATGCTAAAAGCGTGCTTGCTGTAATCAATAATCCAGACATAACGGGTATTGACATCAGGCTCACCCACAAAATAAGCGCAGCCTTCCTGCACCTGGTTCAATACGGAATAGGCACCCTCTTGCACAACGCCCGTTACCGGTACCGCATCCAAAGCTTTCTGGCTGTATCGCCGCCACTGTCCTGCCGTACCTGCTCCTTCGTATTGCAGGCGTACACCCTGCAGACCATTGACTAACCAAACTTGCAGGCGATCGGGCGTATCGTCAAGGGCTAAAAGCGGTTTCCCGTTTCCTCCGCTGACCGTCCATTGCGCCCGCAAAGGGGAAAAACCGGCGGCCAAACAAGCCAGGCAAAGAAGACAAAAGTGATAAAGTTTCCTCATTCCATGCGCTCTTTAAGCGGTTTCAAAATTAGTATATTCAGCGAACATAGTTTATCTTTGCGGCAAAATATTCCCACAAAAATAAGATGAGACATTTGTTTCCGTACCTTTTATTCCTTTTCGTTTTGGCCTTTGGCGGGCCGCTTGCTGCACAGCAAAAGGAAGCCGTTTTCCAGCATACCGTAGAACAAGGGCAGACGGTTTATTCCATTGCCAAAATGTACGGGGTAAACGACGAAGCCATTTACCGGCTCAATCCGGGCAGCCGTCAGCTTATCCGTGCCGGCGAAGTGCTGAACATTCCCCAGGAAAAAGAAGAAGGCGCCCAAAAGGCAGCTTATATTTACCATACCATTCAAGCCAAAGAAACGCTCTATTCCCTTTCCCAGGCTTACCGTCTGTCGGCGTCCGACATCATCAAGGCCAATCCCGGCCTTTCGGTCGCCACTTTCCAAGCCGGACGTACCCTCCGCATCCCCACAGCCGAAATAGGGGAAAACGCCGTAGTCCAAGTCAAGGCGCCTCAAAAAGAATTACGGCTGCTCGATTATAAAGTGAAGAAAAAGGAAACGCTCTTCCGCATCTGCCGCAAGTTTAATGTCAGCGCCGAACAGCTCAGCCAATACAATCCCGGTTTGAAAGAAGGCCTGCGTGAAGGGATGGCCTTGAAAATACCCGTATTCGTCGAGGAAGGGAAGCCGCAACGCAACACGCAAAATACGGCCGAGGCCGTCAAGGAAGCCGAAGCACTGCTGAAGGAGGCGCCCCTGCAACGCATCGACACCCTGCACGTCGCCCTGCTCCTGCCTTTTGACAGCGAGAAACCGACGCAGGAGGCTTCCGCTTCGCGCTTCACCGAATATTATGAGGGATTCCTCTTGGCAGCCGACAGCCTGAAGAAACTCGGCCTGCGCTTGGACTTGAGCGTACGCGACTTGGGGACGGGCACGGCGCGTCTGACGGAGATACTCCGCGAGCCGGCCATACAAAAGGCCGACCTGCTTGTGGGCGGCGTCGAAGCCGAACAAATCACGCAATTGGCCGCTTTCGCGCAAAAGCAACATATCCGCTACGTCATACCCTTCTCTTCGAAAGACGAGCACGTGCTTGCCAATGCCTATATCTACCAAGTCAATATCCCGCATTCCTATCTCTATGCGCGGGCAGCCAAGGCACTCGCCGACCTGTTCGGCAACAGGCAAATCATCTTCGTTGACGCCGCCGGCGGCGCGAAGACCGACAAGGCCGGGTTCATTGCCGCCGCCAAGGCGGAACTGTCCGGCCGCAAAATAACGTTCCGAGACCTCAGCTATC
>JAISGW010000129.1 GCA_031262895.1 Tannerella sp.
CGCAATCGGTACAATTTACGTCGTCCCCTACGTCCAAGCATTACCTGACGCTGCGCTTTAACGGGGCGACCAAAAGGGTTACGGACGACGCCGTCACTATTTATATTGACGGGAAACGTGTCACAGGAAACTTCAGCAAATACAAGGATGCCTTCTCCTTAACCGGCGGTTTCTCCATACAAATTCCGATTCGCTTCCCCGAAATTAAGATAAGCATTTATTTATCAAATGCTCTTCATGGTAGCCAGTATAAAGTTCCTGTAAATATGCCATGCGACTATCTGATGCTCTTGAAATACGACGAGGCAACAGGTACCTTCTCCGAAGTCTACGAATTGAAAGAGGTATAAGCCGAAATGGAGCCAATAACCTCCAGCCCTCTTGAAACGCCTTTACACGCATGTAAAGCGACATCCAGAAGTCTTGCTGTGCCTTTGCACGCATATAAAACGACATTCAGAGGTCTTGTTGTGCCTTTGCACGCATGTAAAGCGACATCCAGAGGTCTTGTTGTGCCTTTGCACGCATGTAAAGCGACATCCAGAGGTCTTGTTGTGCCTTTGCACGCTGAAGGCGCAGCATAATCCGTTTACCCAATACACCTCTCCCCCCAGCCCCCTCTCCACAGGGAGAGGGGGAGACAAGCCTCTCGTTTTCCCCTCTCCTTTGGAGAGGGGTTAGGGATGAGGCCAAAAAATAAGAAACAATGAATATCAAATGTCCTAATTGCAAGCTCAACATCGAAATCGAGGAAGAGCAATATGAGCCGGGGAGCATCCTGAAGATGAGTTGCCCGCGCTGTGACGAAGCCCTGTCTATCCCTATTCCGAGGCCCCAGAAGAAGGCCGAGGTGATACCGCCGCCTCCCGTAGAGGAGGAACCTCCGGCACCCGCCCCGGCGCCTGCCGCTCCTGCTCAGCCGACACCGACACCCGTCGCACCCGCGCCTGCTCCCGCCAAGAAAGGCGGCAACGGCAAGCTCATCGCCTTAGTCGGCCTCCTGTTTGTGGTGGCCGCGGCCGTCTTCGGCGGCTTCTACTACCACAACGTCTACCTCCCGGCGAAGATAGACCGCGAGGCGCCGCGCTATTATACCTTCGCCGACGCCACGGTGCTGCGCTCCTCGGAGATGGCCGGGGCCAATTTCAACAAGATAGGCTCCATCCCCTACGGCAGCGAGCTGATTACCTACGACTACGGGACGGACTGGAGCCGGGTGAAGTACGAAGGCAACAAGGGCTACGTGGCCTCGAACTTCCTGCTCGACAAGGAGGATTTCTTCCTGCTCAACGGCATCTTCGGCGACCAGGAATCGCGCCAATGCGTGGCCACGGCCAAATGCCGCCGGGCACTGCTGAGCTATTACAAGCAGAAAGGCCTCACGGGGGAACAGTGGCAGGTCTTCTGCCGCCCGGCCAACGTGAAGCCCAACAACGTCTGCTTCCCCCGCCTGCGCGACAAGTACTCCAAGTTCACCGACTTCGCCGTCGTCATCAAGAACCTCGCCTCGGAACACCGCCGCCTGCTCATCTTCGGCTTCCAGGACGACGAGACGCCCTTCCTGATAGGCGAGACCGACGCGCCCGACCAGGGCTACATCAAAAGCATGTCGGTAGGCAAGGACAAACAGGTTCACATCAGTTGGACCACGGAGGGGGAATAAGCCATGCGACTGCCTCCCGCAAAATACGGGCTGTACGCCCTGCTCGCCCTGCTGATAGCTTTGCCCTACGGCGGCTTCTTCTGGCTGCACCGCTGGTATGAGCACAAGGCCGAGGAGATAGGCCAGGCACGCTTCCTCGTCGTCTCCAAGGAAGACATGAAGCTCTATGTGTTCGACTACGCGGGGAAGCAACTGGCCGCCTACCCCTGCGCCTGCGGGGCGGGCTACGGCAACAAGTGCAAAATGGGCGACAAGCGGACGCCCGAGGGCATCTTCCACGTGGAGGAGATACAGGCCTCGTCGGGCTGGTCGCACGACTTCCACGACGGGAACGGCTCCATACAGGGGGCTTACGGGCCTTACTTCATCCGCCTGTATGTGCCCGGGCAGTCGGGCATAGGTATCCACGGCACGCACGACCCGAACTCGCTCGGCTCACGCGCCACGGAAGGCTGCATCCGCCTTGAGAACAAGAACGTCAGGCAGCTCGTGGGCTACGTCAAGAGCGGCACCGTAGTCGTCATCACCCCTTCCTCGCTCGACATGGAGGCGGATACGACCGGCCTCACGGCTAAGCCGACCTCCGGCCTCACCCCCCAACCCCCTCTCCCAAGGAGAGTGGGAGAAAGACATCTCGTGAAAAGGAAAAAGGATTGTAAAGGCACCTCTCATATTCCCCTCTCCAAAGGAGAGAGGTCAGGAGAGAGGCCAAAAAATAAGAAGCTATGATTATCAAATGTCCGAAATGCGGCGTGGGCATCCGCATCGATGAAAGCCAACATGCCCCCGGCAACCTGTTGCGCGTGACCTGCCCCAAGTGTCGGGAAGTCCTCTCTGTCGGCATCCCCGGCCTCGCCTCCGCGGCTTCGCCGACGCCCGCCTCTGAACTCGCTTCGTCCCCCCCCTGGGGTCGACCCAAGATGGTGGACTTTTCTCAGAAACCGATAGTCGGAGCTACTCAAAAAACGTGTCTGACACGCAAGAAGTGAGGGAAGAAGGCCATGATTGGCATGATTTTATTCCTGTCGCTATTGGTGCTGGTATAGGTATTGCCGCTATTGCTGCAGCCATCCTCTCTCGATGAACATCAACTGTCCGTGATGCCTGGGTATTTTCAAGTGGTTCTTCTTTTAGTGCCGTAGACCACCCCACAGGGCAATGGCGCATTGAAAATTAAAAATTGGGCGTCGCCGTGATGTTTTATAATTTGAGATTACCTTTGCTTTGTAAAAAACAAGCAAAGTGATGGAAACAAAAGAGCAAACACAAGAAAAGAGCACAAGACAAACGGGCTGCCCAAACGTCGAAAGTAAACCTTTATCCCCTATCGCCAAGTACTGGCAGACCGTAGAAAAGAACAGCGGAAGAATCATTGATATGAAAGCGGTTTTAAAATGAGGGGACATGAGATACTATCTGGATACCAATATGCTGGTATTTATACTACTTCATCATTCGGATGACATCCACTATGGTGTGGCTGACCTGTTGGCCGATTACGCAAATACGTTTCACACCAGCTCTGTTGCCCTATCAGAGTTGCTTTTTCTTCACAAAATAGGAAAGGTAGAGACCCCGTTCCCAAACGTAAAGGAGCTATTGGGTGGTATAAACCAGGCAGGGATTGAAATCGTTTATTTCAACAAATACCATTTCAACACGTATCAAAATTTACAAATAGTCAACGGCCATAAGGACATGAACGACCACGCCATCATTGCCCAAGCCATATCCGACAAGATACCGCTCATTTCTTCCGACCACGTTTTCCAACATTATATTCCGCAAGGTTTGGATTTCGTTTTCAACAAACGCTGAAAGCGCGCCGTCCTTTGAGAGGGACGACGCGCTTCATAGTATATGAGGGAATCTAAAATCAACGACGACGCTCGTGGCGCTCACCGCCACGGCGGTCTCCGCCTTCACCCCGGTCACGACGCTCACGGCGTTCGCGGGGAGGACGTTCTTCATAGCCTTCCGGCTTGGGAAGCAAGGCGCGGCGGGAAAGTTTGAACTTGCCGGTCTTCGGGTCGATGTCAAGCAGTTTCACTTGGATGGTATCGCCTTCCTTCAAGCCGGTTTCTTCTACTGTTTCCAGACGCTTCCAGTCCATCTCGGAGATGTGCAGCAGTCCGTCTTTGCCGGGCATGAATTCCACGAAAGCACCGTAAGGCATGATGGAGGAAATTTTTCCTTCGTACACCTCGCCCACTTCGGGGACGGCGACGATGGCACGGATGGCGGCCAAGGCAGCGTCGATGCTATCCTTGTTCGAGGCGGCAACTTCCACCTTGCCGACGCCGTCGGTCTCGTCGATGGCAATCGTGGCGCCGGTCTTCTCTTGAATGCCCTGGATGATTTTCCCACCGGGGCCGATGACGGCGCCGATATATTCCTTCGGGATGGTGAAGGTCTCGATGCGCGGGGCTTGCGGCTTGAGGTCGGGACGCGGCTCGGGAAGGGTCTCCAGTATCTTACCGAGGATATACAGGCGGCCTTCCTTGGCTTGAGCCAAAGCCTTTGCCAGTATCTCATAAGAAAGGCCGTCGCACTTGATGTCCATCTGGGTGGCGGTGATGCCGTCTTTCGTGCCGCAAACTTTAAAGTCCATGTCGCCAAGGTGGTCTTCGTCGCCGAGGATGTCGGAGAGGATGGCGTAATTCTTGCCTTCATTTTCTGAGATAAGTCCCATGGCGATGCCGGAGACGGGTTTCTTGATAGGTACGCCGGCATCCATAAGCGCCAAGGTTCCCGCACAGACGGTAGCCATGGAGGAGGAGCCGTTGGACTCAAGGATATCGGAGATGATACGTATCACGTAAGGATAGTCCTTCGGAATCATGCGTTTCAAGGCGCGGTGTGCCAGATTGCCGTGGCCGATTTCGCGCCGGCCTACGCCGCGCTGCGCTTTTGCCTCGCCCGTGGAAAAGGGCGGGAAGTTATAGTGTAACAGGAAGCGTTCCTTGCCGTGTACCAGCACGTCGTCGACGATTTTCTCGTCGGCTTTGGTGCCGAGGGTGACCGTGCTCAGCGACTGGGTCTCGCCACGGGTAAAGATGGCGCAGCCATGGGGGCCGGGGATGAAGTCGGTCTCGCACCAGATAGGACGTATCTCGGTTGTCTTGCGGCCGTCGAGGCGTTTGCCTTCGTCAAGGATGGCGCGGCGCATGGCTTCCTTTTCTACATCGTGGTAATAACGGTCTATCATCAGGCCCTTGTCGGCTTCCAGTTCTTCTTCGGTATAGTTGGCTTTGAAATCGTCAACGATTTTATCGAAAGCTTCGGTACGTTCCTGCTTGGACGAAGCGGAGATGGCGATGTCGTACGCTTTCCGGTAGCAGTCGTCATGCACTTTCTTGCGCAGGTCGTCGTCGTTCACCTCGTGGCAATATTCGCGTTTCTGCAATTTGCCGCAGGCTTCGGAGAGTTCCAATTGTACCTGGCATTGCTTCTTAATAGCTTCGTGTGCGAATTTAATGGCATCAAGCATTTCCGATTCCTGCACCTCTTCCATTTCACCTTCCACCATCATGATATTCTCGAGGGTGGCGCCGACCATGAGGTCAATGTCGGCCTGCGCCAATTGTTCGAAGGTGGGGTTGATGAGGAATTGGCCATCGACACGGGCTACACGCACTTCGGAAATCGGCCCGTTAAAGGGGATGTCGGATACGGCCAAGGCAGCCGAAGCGGCCAGCCCGGCCAAAGCGTCCGGCATATCCTCGCCGTCAGCCGAAAAAAGTATGATGTTTACATATACTTCAGCATGATAGTTGTCGGGGAAAAGCGGGCGCAGCACCCTGTCGACCAAACGGGAAGTCAGGATTTCGTAATCTGAGGGTTTGCCTTCACGCCGCGTGAAGCCGCCCGGGAAACGGCCAAAGGCCGAATATTTCTCCTTGTAATCCACTTGGAGGGGCATGAAGTCTACTCCCGGAGCCGCGTCCTTGGCTGCAACGACCGTGGCCAGCAGCATCGTATTTCCCATACGGACGGTCACAGCTCCGTCGGCCTGCTTGGCCAGTTTTCCGGTTTCAACGGTGATGGTACGCCCATCGCCCAAATCGATTGTCTTGTTAATCGGATGAACCATAAATTCTTTGTTATACTTTTTTTACCTCTAAAAATTGCGCAAATGTACGGAAAGTTTTTTGATGTAAACATGCACGGTGCAGGCATATTTGTCTTTTTCATCGGCGGCTCGTTCTTGACGCAGAGGCACTTCCTCTTCCCATTCGTCCGGGTTCAATTCGGGGAAGAAGGTGTCCGCATCGGGGAAACGATGGTGCACGCGGGTAAGGTCTATCCTGTCGGCCAAGGGGAGTGCTTGCTTATAAACTGAGGCACCCCCGATGACGAAGACTTCCTCTTCATCCGCGCAAAGGCGGAGCGCTTCCTCCAAAGATGGACAGACGCAAACCCCTTCGCCGAAGCGGGCGGCTTCTTGGCTGCTCAATACGATATTCTGTCGACCGGGCAAAGGCCTGCGGGGAAAAGAGAAAAAGGTGCGGCTGCCCATGAGGATGGGATGCCCCAGGGTGCGCTCCTTGAAGTGCTTCAGGTCGGCGGGCAGATGCCACAACAGGGCGTTTCCTTTTCCGATAGCGTTTTGCTCGTCCGCCGCGACGATGATGGTCAGTGTCATGGGTTTGTTTTTTCGATATTGCTGCTATACGGAAACCTCGCCGGAGATATGGGGATAAGGGTCATAGCCTTCTAATTGGAAATCCTCGTACTGGAAGGCGAAGATGTCTTTCACCTCCGGATTCAAACGCATACGGGGAAGAGGGCGCGGGCTGCGTGTGAGTTGCAGGCGTACCTGCTCCAAATGGTTGAGGTAGATATGGGCGTCGCCCAAGGTATGCACGAAATCGCCGGCCTTCAATCCGGTCACCTGCGCCATCATCATCAGGAGCAAGGCATACGAGGCGATGTTGAAGGGGACGCCGAGGAAGATGTCGGCACTGCGCTGGTACATCTGCAGGCTGAGGCGGCCATTGGCCACGTAAAACTGGAAGAAGGTATGGCAGGGCGGCAGGTTCATGTTGTCCAGGTCCCCCACGTTCCAGGCGCTGACAATGATGCGGCGCGATTCGGGATGGTGGCGTATGTCGTCGATGGCCCGGCTGATTTGGTCGATATGCCCGCCTCGGTAATCCGGCCAGGAGCGCCATTGATAGCCGTAAATATGTCCCAACCCGCCGTCGGGGTCGGCCCATTCGTTCCAGATACGTACCCCGTGTTCCTGCAAGTAATGCACGTTCGTGTCGCCTTTCAGGAACCAGAGCAATTCGTAAATGATAGATTTCAGATGCAGTTTTTTAGTTGTCAAAAGCGGGAAGCCTTCTTCCAAATTGAAACGCATCTGGTAGCCGAAGAGGCTCAGTGTACCGGTACCCGTGCGGTCTTCTTTCCGCACGCCTTCTTTCAGTACCTTGTCCAATAAATCCAAATATTGCCGCATAGCGGGGCAAAGTTACGAAAAAGGGCGAGACCCTTCGGCCTCGTCCTTTTCGTGCGGTTTTATCATCAATGATGGAATACCGGGACGGCCGCCGTGGTGGAGGGCACGCGACCGGCTACTTGCGGCCAGCCGTTCACCCATTCAATGCGGTCGAGCATCAGGACGCGGCCTTTCTCCGGATGGGCACGCAGGTAGGCGTGGTAAAGCATCCAATCCTGTCCGGCGTCGTCCTGCATGAACTCCGCATTGTGGCCGGGACCGGCAAAGGAAGCATTGCCCCGCATGACTAATTCGTAATGCCCGTCCATCATGGCTTGCCCCTTGGCGTCCACGTAAGGGCCGAAGAGGCTTTTGGAACGTCCGACAACGACCTGGTAGGTGCTTTGGGCACCTTCGCAGCAACTGCCCATTGAGCCGAAGAGGTAATAGTATCCGTCGTGCTTGCATACGTAAGAGCCTTCGGTGAGGTTGCCGATGAGCTGCCGTTTCTGCGCCCCGACCTTCACGGACAAGCCGTCGTCGGAGAGCTGGATGCAATAGATACCGTGGAAACTGCCCCAGATGAGATACTTCTTGCCGCCGTCTTCCATGTAGAAGGGGTCGATGGAGTTTTGCACGCCGATGGTGCTGGAGCGGAACAGGGGACCGTGGTCGGTAAAGGGGCCGACCGGCGAATCGGCCGTGGCGGCTCCTACGCCGCAGGTCAGTTCGCCGCCCCATTTCGACATGGCGTAATAGAGCACGTATTGCCCCTTGATGTAATTGATGTCGGGCGCCCAAATGCCGCCGTCAGGTTCCCAGGACGGGCGTGTCTCCTCGGTGAAGCAGGCGCCCATCTGCACCCAGTGCACCAGGTCTTTCGAGCGGAAGATGGGCGTACGGGCGATGTCTTCGGTGGCATACACATAGAAGTAGCCGTCGGGGGCCTTGATGACCGAGGGGTCGGGGAGGCTGCGGTCGACGACGGGATTGTGATAATAAGCCGCCGTATCCGCGGGCGGCGCAGGCTGCGGAACGGCTCCGCCGCCATCGGACTTGGAGGCACAGTCGGCCGAGGCAAAGAAAGCCGCCGCCAATACGGCGGCCGTGAAAAACAATTTACGCATGGTTTTATTTCTTTATGGGAATAAGCAATTGGGTGAAGGAATGGGGCGGGAAGCTGTAATGGAGCATCGCGCCTTCCGCCTTGAAGCCCTTTTCTACCGTCTTCACCACCTCATGCCCCAAGCTGTTCGCGTCGGTGACATTTTTCGAGTCAACGGTATAGGCTTGCCCGTCCCCGTTCCATTGGCCGGACTGGCATTCTATGCCCGCGTCGACGGCTTCTTCCTTGCAGCGGTTGACAACGTTCAGCACGACCCGGCTCTTGGCCTTGTCGTAAGAGGCGGAGACGTCGAGATAGGGCACCAGCTCCTTCGACTTGAGGGAATAGGAGGGGCAGTCCACATAGGCCTCCAGCGAACGGCCGTAGCAATGGTGCGAGAAGAGGGCCAGCGGATAATAGATGGTCTGTAGCCAGACGCCGCCCTTTTCTGCCATGATAGGCGCCAGGAGGTTGACCAATTGCGCCATGTTGGCCATCTTCACCACGTCGGCATGGCGCACGAAGATATTCAGGTAGGTGGCCACGACCAGCGCGTCTTCCAGATTGAAGGTGCGGTTGCGCCATGAAGCGTTGTACTCGTCGTAAGCGATGTAGATAGGCGTACGGCGATGCACCTTCGTCATGGCTTCGCGTATCAGCCCCTGGGTGATGACCACGGTCTGCTCGGCAAAGCGGGTGGCAGCCATCTAGGCGTAGTAATCGTTTGCCGCATTGTTGACGTAGTTGTGCAGCGAGATGTAGTCGATTTCCCCTTTCAGGTAATCGAGCAGGGTGCGGTTCCAGTTAATCCAGTCGGCGTCGGCCCCATAATTGGAGGAGCCGGAGGCAATCAGCTT
>JAISGW010000084.1 GCA_031262895.1 Tannerella sp.
ACGTTGATTTTTCGCCTCAAGACGTTGAGATTTCGCCGCGAGACCTTGTCTTGCCGCCGGCCCTTCCAATCATCAATGGCCGTTCGCACCGGAGGCCGGAAACAAGTGCGGTGACGAAAGCCTCTGTCATATCTAAACAACTGAATATGAATATGTATGACGAAATGATGTAAGCAAGGAAAAATTTTTTTGTCGACCCATTTCAGGACGAGGTGACCCCGCCTAACCTGCAATACGCTCTTTACTGACGGGATACGACGTACCTGCACCCGTTAGGGTGCGCATCTGGATAGCCTGCCGGCCATGCCGGCAGGGAAATGGCATCATAAGAGGTTTTGCCTCCGTAGGAGGCTTATCTCTGGCAGGTTTGCCACCTACGGCGGCAGTGTCGGAGGCGGCATAGTTTACCAGCCGGCATGGCCAGCTGGCTATCCAGATTCAGGCGCTATGCGCCCCTCTCCTTGTCCTTGCCAGGATGCAACGCAACATTTAACTAAAGCCAATCAAAGCCGAAAAGAAACTGTTAATCTGTAATACGCACCTTACCGGTGGGATACGATAAATTTCGACCTCGACGATGGCGTATGGATGAATTATACTACATTTGAAGATGTAGTAGCAAAATTGAAATAGATATGGATTTCGAAGAATACATACATCAGGGCGAACCCGAAGCCAAAGAGAAAGCCTCCGCTTGGCAAACGGCCATCGGTCTTCAAGCGGTGGACGGCCTGAAGACTTCCGACTATCTGAAAGAGACGGCCCGCAAGCATATTGAAGGCGAGATTGACATAGATGAAGCCCAACAACTGATAAAAAGCTATTATCAGTTGAAGAGCGTACGTACACCGGATGAGGCGGGAATGGAAGAGGCCGACAAAGTATCCGTCAACATCGCCGGGATACTCAATGAAAGCTCTTTTGCTTTTTCCATTGTCGGGTTCACCTCCATTCATAAACGTTTGTTTAACGGCGTATTTAAGTTTGCCGGTAAGATTCGCGACTACGACATCACCAAGAAAGAATGGGTTCTACAGGGCGATACGGTGCTTTACGTATACTCCCAAGATATTCGAAGAGCCTTAGAATACGATTTAGAGCAAGAGAAGGCTTTTGATTACAAAGGACTCTCGTTCGACCGGATAGTAGAACACATAGCCAAATTCGTTTCCGGCATCTGGCAAATCCACCCCTTCGGCGAAGGAAACACCCGGACGACAGCCGTTTTTGCCATCAAGTACCTGCGCTCCATCGGTTTTCAGGTTGACAATGACTTGTTTGCCGATAACTCTTGGTATTTCCGGAATGCGTTGGTGAGGGCCAACTATCGCAACGTCATGAAAGGCATTGAACCGGACGACCTGTTCCTTGTGAGATTCTTCCGAAACCTCCTGATGGGGGAGAAAAACGAACTCAAGAACCGTTGGATGCTTGTCAATCCTCCCGATACATGGAAAGCTAAAGTCAACGAGACAGGACAAGCTGCAGGACAAGTAGGACAAGCTACAGGACAAGCTCATCAAAAGCTGCTGCCATCAACGGAATTTATAAACATGCTGATTTTACAAATGGGGGAGGAACAACTGTCCGTCAAACAAATGATGGAGACATTACAACTGAAAGGCAGAGACAATTTCCTCAATACCTATTTGAATCCCGGCATCAAGGAAGGCTTTGTAACGCTGTTATATCCAGAGAAGCCTCGCCATCCACGACAGAAGTATTTACTGACTGTAAAAGGCATCGCTGTGTATAATGAATTAACGGAATCTCATAATCCAACGTAGACGATTACGAGCACATGGATGAAAGGCATAGGCAGGAACTACGGTAACGGCCGCTGACCTGCGGCGGTTGCAGCCTTTGTGATATACGTCTATGCTTTGTTTGAATTTTAACAGTGGAAAATGCTTATTTGTCGTAAAACAGCTAATTTTGTCGCGTGAAAGACAAGCAAATAAAAACACACTTATATGAAAACGAGCTTTACCTTCCTTTCTTTATGCCTCTTGTTGTCGGCGGCGACGCAGGCGCAGACTAATCTTAAGGGCCGCATCATTGACGGCCGGAATCAGCCCGTGCCTTTTGCCAACGTCATCCTGCTGAAAGCCGATTCCACCTTTATCACCGGCACCATCTCGGGCGACAGCGGACAGTTCCGGATTGCCGCCTCCCAACAGGCCGCTTTGCTGAAAGTATCCTACGTCGGCTATGTTGACAGGGTATTGCCCATTCGTCCGGGGAAGAGCAATTTCGGAAACATCCGGCTGCTTGAGAACACGCAATTGCTGGGCGAGGTCGTCGTCAAAGGCTATCTGCCGGTGACCCGCATCAAGGGCGAGGCCTTGCAGACTACTGTGGCGGGCACCATCTTAGAGAAGGCAGGCACAGCCAATGACGTGCTGGGCAAGTTGCCCAGCGTCACCCTACAGGACGAGCAGCTCAACGTCTTCGGGCGCGGCACCCCCACGGTCTATATCAATGGCCGCGAGGTACGCGACCAATCAGACTTGGACCAGCTCTCGTCGGACAATATCAAGTCGGTAGAGGTCATCAGCAATCCGGGGGCGCGCTACGCCAAGTCGGTGAAGGCCGTCATTCGCATCACGACCAAGGCCTTCGACGACGGCTTCGGCGTCAGCGATCGGGCTTATGCCCAGTACAACAGCCTGTGGACTTTTAACGACCAGCTCAACCTCTATTACAGGAAGGGCAAGTTCGACGCCGAAGGCATGGCCGCTTTCGAAAAGCGCGGCGGGTGGCGCAAGGCGGATATTGATGAAAACAGTTATCTTTCCAACCTTTGGGTGCAACAGATGCACTTGCATCATCAATGGGACATCCGGCATCTGACGGCTACCGGCCTGCTCAACTACACCTTTAACGCAAAGCATTCCATCGGCCTCAATTACCGCTTCTACCGCCAAATGCGCGAACAGGGCCGCCTGCGCTTTTCGGCGGACATTCTCAAAGACAATGTGCTCTATGAGCATTCGAACAGTGCTGCGACGAACAACGAGCAATCGACAAACCATGAGGCCGACCTTTACTACGCGGGAAAGATTGGCGACTGGAGCCTGAACTTCAACGGCACTTATCTCCACATAAGCGGCAACGAGCCTTCGGTCTCATTGGAAGACATCACCGACTCCATCGGAGGACTCACGCACAACGCCGTCCATACCCATTCGGCTGACCGAAGCACCTTATATGCGGCCAAGTTGGATTTGTCCTATCCCTTGTGGAAGGGCAATCTTTCCTTCGGCGGGGAGTACAGCCACACCTCCAGAACCAGCGACTACGTGAACGACGAGGGCCTGCTTTCCAATAGCAATATCCTTGTGAAGGAACAATTGGCCGCAGCCTACGCGGAATATGCGCGAAGCTTCGGAAAGTTGCAGGCACAAGCGGGCCTGCGCTTCGAGAACACCGGCTTCGACTATTACGAGTCGGGCGTGTACCGGCCCGAACAGAGCCGGAACTACAACAAGCTCTTCCCCTCCGTTTCCCTTACCTTGCCTATACGTACCGTGCAATTGCAGGCTTCCTATACTTCCGACATCACACGCCCCTCTTATGACCAACTCGGCAACAGCGTTATCTATATCAACCGCTATACATACGACCAAGGAAATCCTTCCCTCTATCCGAATATCAACAACAGTTTTACCCTGAAAGCCACTTACCGTTGGCTGCAATTTTATGTTTCTTGGGAACATAAAATGGACGAGATAAATATCTATGAAGTCTCCTATAACGGCAATCCCAATATTGCCTTGGAAACTTACGTGAACCTTCCAACGTATAATGACATGGCTGCGAACTTGTCGGCTTCGCCTACCTTTGGCGCATGGCAACCGCGCTGGGAACTGAGCCTTTACAAGCAATGGTACGAAGTGGACGCCCCGGGAGAGCCGGAAGGCACGAAGATGTCTTTGGGGCGGATGATGCCCACTTTGCGATGGCAGAACAGCATCCATTTGCCCTGGCAGTTGCTGTTGGGCGCCAATGTGAGCTGGAGTGGCGGGGGCGATTCGGGAAATATGCGTTATAAACACGAATGGCTTACTTCCGCCAGCCTGTACCGGGAATTCTTCGACGGCAAGTTAGACATCCTGCTACGGACGAACGACCCCTTCGACATTGAACGTTACAATGCCATCAGCTACTTCGGAAGTTTGCGTACGATGAATAATTACAATAACAACAACGGCCACCAATATGTCGGGCTGACCCTGACCTACAAGTTCAACCAAAAGAAGAGCAAGTACAAAGGTACCGGCGCCGGTGCCGAACAAAAAGGACGGATGTGATTCTGCTCAATTGCTCACGTAAAGAATATTCCCTCCTCCCGGAGTGACGGCGTAGCGGCGTAGGCTCTCTTTGGCCGGCCCCTGCGTGGGATAGGCCAAGCCGTAGGAAAGGTCGAAACGGCTGCCGCAATTGGGGCAGACGGCATAGATGCCCGTACTGTCAACGGCCACCCGTATGTTCGGGTTGGCTTCGTAAGGGCAAGACAGGTCGAAGGCGTAATAATTATCGTCGTAGGCATGAAAGACCAGGATGCCGCCGAAGCCGAGGCGGTCGTTCGCCTCTCTTGGCTTCGTGATGATTTCATAGCCGCCCATGCCGACTAAGCCCCGGTCTTCAAAAGTGAGGTCGAGTTTCAGATTGACCGCCCTGTCCGGTATGCTCGACTGGTAGGTCGTATCACAGGCGGCCAAAGATATAAGGGACAACAGATAAAAGAGGGTGAAGGGTGAAGGGTGAAGGGTGAAG
>JAISGW010000136.1 GCA_031262895.1 Tannerella sp.
TTTTTCGCGCATTTCGGCGATGTAGTGCGTCATATCGTCCCATTTGTTAATTCGGTTGTTAAGCATGGACGCCATGAAAAAGGAGTAATAATAATACTTCAAATATGCCGTTTGATAGGCGACCCAAGAATAACATGTAGCATGGCTCTTGTTAAATGCGTAAGAGGCAAATTTTTCCCAGTCAGCCCATATCTTATTGAGTGTTTTCTCGTCGTGTCCTCGAGCGACCCCACCTTCGAGGAATTTTCCTTTTAAGGCGGTCATTTTGTCGATGAGCTTCTTCCCCATGGCTTTGCGCAAAGTATCGCTTTCGCCACGGGTAAAGCCGGCCAATTCACGGGAAAGAAGCATGACCTGTTCTTGATAGACGGTAATGCCATAGGTATCATTCAGATAACGCTCCATTTCCGGGAAAGCGTAGGTTATAGGCTCTTTCCCCTGCTTACGGGCTATAAAAGACGGGATGTAATCCATAGGCCCCGGACGATAAAGAGCGTTCATCGCTATGAGATCCTCAAATTTCGAAGGTTGTAATTCTTTGAGGTATTTTTGCATCCCCGCTGATTCGAACTGGAAAGTGCCCGTTGTCTTGCCTTGGCAATAAAGTTCGTAAGTCTTGGGATCGTCCAAGGGGATATGTTCAAGATCAACTTTCTCGTCCCTTCGAACATAAATATTTTCTGCGGCATCCTTCAGAATGGAGAGGGTTTTCAAGCCAAGGAAGTCCATTTTGATAAGACCGGTCTCTTCAATGAGTGAACCTTCGTATTGGGTAACAAGGATTTCCTCGCCGGTATCCTTATCTTTTGTTGTACACACCGGCACCACATCGGAGATGTCTTTTCCACCGATAATGACGCCGCAGGCGTGTACACCCGTATTGCGCACATTGCCTTCGAGCATCTGTGCATATTGCAAGGTTTCACGCACCAAGGGATCAGAAGAATTGGCTGCTTCTTTCAACTCCGGAACACTTTCTATGGCGTTCTTCAATGTTACCTTTTTCCCGTTGGGAATCTTGTCGATGAGCTTGGCCAGCCGGTTGGCTTCGGCCAAAGGCAATTTTTCTACTCGTCCTACATCTTTAATTGAAGACTTGGTGGCCATTGTACCGTAAGTGATGATGTGCGCCACACGTTCTTTCCCGTATTTTTCGGTAACGTACTCGAGGGCACGGCCGCGTCCTTCGTCATCGAAGTCTACATCTATATCAGGCAGTGAGATACGATCCGGATTCAAGAAGCGTTCGAACAGCAAGTCATACTTGATAGGGTCAATGTCGGTAATATGCAGGCAATAGGCCACTACCGAACCGGCGGCCGAACCACGACCCGGCCCTACGGCTACCCCTCGCTCGCGGGCAGCGGCAATAAAATCTTGCACAATAAGGAAATATCCGGGAAATCCCATTTTTCGTATCGTTTCCAGTTCGAAATCAATACGTTCCCGTATCTCATTCGTCATGGCCTCCCCCTGATAGCGCTGTTCTGCGCCTTTATAAGTAAGGTAATGAAGATAGTCGTCATCATCCTTAAAGCCTTGCGGCAGGGTGAAGCAAGGCATCAAGGGAGGATTGTCTATGGAATAGTATTCCACTTTGCCGGCCACCTCAAGCGTGTTTTGCAAGGCTTCGGGAATGTCCTTGAATATCTCATTCATTTCCGCCTGTGTCTTCATCCATTCCTGCTTGCTGTAGCGCATGCGGGAGGGATCATCCAAATCTTTGCCTGTAGAGAGGCAAATGAGCCGGTCGTGCGCCTCGGCATGCTCTTCGTTTACGAAGTGCACGTCGTTTGTGGCGATTAATTTGATATGGTGTTTCTGCGCTAAAGAAACCAGCGCCTTGTTCACCTCCACTTGCTTGGGATAAATGCTGCAATCGGCTTGGGGGTTGTGTGTTTCATGGCGCTGCAATTCCAAATAATAATCTTCTCCGAATAGATTTTTGAACCAAAGGACGGATTCTTCCGCTTGTTTCAGTTGGCCAGCCAGAATGAGTCGCGGTATTTCTCCGCCGAGGCAGGCGGAACTGACGATAAGTCCTTCGTGATATTTCTCCAGCAACTCCTTATCTATGCGAGGACGATAATAAAAACCTTCTGTCCAAGCACGGGAGACAATCTTAATGAGGTTCTTGTAGCCGACCAAATTTTTAGCCAGCACGATAAGATGCCAACCGCTTTGGTCTTCTTTTGCTTCCTTGCTGAAGCGGTTCCGTCGGGCGCAATAGCACTCGCAGCCGAGTATGGGTTTGAACAAGGAGGCTTTGCATTCGGCTATTTTTGCAGAAAGATGCCCCATTCGTTCCTTCTCTTCATCTGTGGGAGAAGGCTTATCGTTCAAGCTGTTCAATTCTTTTTCGCAGTCTGCGATAGCCGAAAAGAACTTGCTGTTTTTTTTCTTGACTTTGTTGTAAAATTCTTTGATGCCGAACATATTCCCATGGTCGGTGATAGCCAAAGCACCCATGCCGTCATTCTGCGCTTTTTCTATCAAGGCGTCTATCGAAGCTTGCCCGTCCAACAGTGAATATTGGGTGTGGACATGCAAATGTACATACGGTTCCATCAAATTACCTTTCGTTTTACGGGGCGTAAAAGTAGGAAAAATATCCATAGAGGTACCCATGTCCTATACTTTTTGTATATTGCGGCACATAATAGATATTGGCCGATGAAAAAAGAGAAATACCATATTGAATACATTTTCGACACGGCGTCCAAACTGAGCCTTTGGAAACAGCTGACAACAGCGCGTGGCTTGTCTGCCTGGTTTGCCGATTCCGTAGATATTAAGGGGAACCTTTATGCCTTCCATTGGGACAAGGATGTGGTCCAAGCCGAAGCCGTTTGCATAAAGCCGGAAGAAAAAGTACGTTATCGCTGGCTTTCTGAGGAAGAGGAACCCTACTATTTTGAATTCATGCTCCGCACTTTTGAACTGACGGGAGCGGTTAGCCTTGAAATCACCGACTTCGCCGAGACGGACGAAAAGGAAGACGCCATTGCATTATGGGAGACCCAAGTGGAAGCGCTCAAACGTAGCTTGGGGCTTTAAGACTTTTGTTAAATGCGGGATTTCACGTACATTTGCCGCCCGAAAGGAGAGACTGCATGTATGAATCTTTACGCAGGTTGGGCCAATACACCCAACTTATGGCAAAAACTTTTACGGTACCGACGCGTTGGAACATGTTTTTCAAGCAGTTGGTTCGTGAAATATATAAATTAGGCGTGGACTCGTTATGGATAGTTGTCATCATCTCGGTTTTTATCGGCACGGTCATCGCCATACAGGTGGCTCTGAACATCAGTTCGCCTTTTATTCCCAAGTTCACTATCGGTTTCATGACGCGTGAAATCATGTTGCTGGAGTTTTCCTCCTCCATCATGTGCCTCATCCTTGCCGGCAAGGTAGGGAGCAACATTGCTTCGGAAATCGGGACGATGCGCGTCACCGAACAGATTGACGCCATGGAGATGATGGGCGTCAACTCGGCTAATTTCCTCATTCTTCCCAAGGTGGTCGGCCTTATGCTGTTTATTCCCGTATTGGTTATCTTTTCCATGACCACGGGCATTTTAGGCGGCGTATTTGCCAGCAACATGGGATTAAACGGCATGAACGGGACGACCTTCGAATACGGCCTCCACTATTCCTTCACGCCCTTCTATATCGGATATTCTATCATCAAATCGGTGGTTTACGCCTTCATTATTTCGTCCATCGCCGCCTATTTCGGTTATTACGTGAAAGGCGGTGCGCTTGAAGTGGGCAAAGCCAGTACGAATGCCGTGGTCATGTCAAGTATCCTGATATTGCTGGCCGATGTGGTGATGACACAAATCATGCTCACCTGAAAAAGATACATCATGATAGAAGTCAAAAATATCAGCAAATCCTTTGAAGGGCGCACGGTGTTGCATGACATCAGCACGGTCTTCGAGACCGGCAAGACCAACTTGATTATCGGGCGCAGCGGTTCGGGCAAGACAGTCCTCCTCAAAAACATCATCGGCTTGCAACGCCCGGACAAGGGAGAAGTCTGTTACGACGGACGCGATTTAGTCTCCCTCCGCAAACGTGACCTGGACCTGCTTCGCCGTGAAATAGGCATGCTCTTCCAAGGTTCCGCCCTTTTTGACAGCATGACCGAGCTTGAAAATGTTATGTTCCCCCTCGACATGTTTGCCCCGGACAGTTACAAGGAGCGCCGCAAACGGGCTATGTTCTGCCTTGAACGCGTAAATCTGCTGGAAGCGGAAAACCTTTATCCGTCAGAAATCAGCGGGGGAATGATGAAACGCGCAGCCATCGCACGCGCCATTGCCTTAAATCCTAAGTACCTCTTTTGCGACGAGCCAAACTCAGGCCTTGACCCGATGACCTCCCTGCTGATAGATGAGTTGATACACGATATCACCCGCGACTATCAAATGACGACCATTATTAACACCCATGACATGAACTCCGTGATGAATATCGGCGAGACCATTATCTTTATTAAAGAAGGTGTCCTGGAATGGCGGGGCAATAAGGATGAAATCATTTCTTCAAACAATAAGGCGCTCAATGACTTTATCTTTGCCTCCGACCTCTTCCGAAAGGTAAAAGAGATGGAGATGAAGCAGGCTTCAGCCTGAAATATGTACTTTTGCGCAAATTTATCCACGTTGATTTATGAAAAATATTTTATTAGCCCTTTTTGCCGTGGCTTGCTTGTCTATAAGCCCGGCTGTGGCCAGGGCGCAAGTGCACTACACGACCTTGCACGACATCCCTTATCGCAGCGCTAACGATACCTCCGGCACCTACGCCCGGGAACGTTGCAAGCTGGATTTGTATTATCCGACCAACCTGAAGAATTTCCCCACCATTGTTTGGTTTCATGGCGGCGGCCTGACATCCGGCAACAAGTACATCCCCGAACAGTTGAAGAATTGCGGTTATGCGGTAGTAGCCGTCAATTACCGTTATATCTCCAAATCGAATATCAATGCCTGCTTGGACGACGCGGCCACGGCAGTGGCCTGGACTTTCCATGAAATAGGGAAATACGGGGGTTCTACACGGAAGATATTCGTGAGCGGCCATTCCGCAGGAGGATACCTGACTTCCATGATTGGTCTCGACAAAAAATGGCTTGCGGCGCATGGCGTTGACGCCGACAGTATCGCAGGGCTGATTCCTTTCAGCGGGCAGGCCATCACGCATTTCGCCTATCGTGCCACCCTGGGGATGAAAAACACCCAACCGCTTATCGATGCCTATGCCCCGCTCTATTACGTGCGTGCCGATGCGCCTCCCTTGATACTTATTACAGGCGATCGGAACTTGGAAATGCTGGGACGATACGAGGAAAACGCTTATTTCTGGCGCATGATGAAATTAGTCGGCCACAAAGAAACTTATCTCTACGAATTGCAGGGCTATGACCACGGCTCCATGCCCGATGCGGCTTTCCATATCCTGAAGGCGCACGTCAAACGCATATTGGCCGGAAAAGAATAAGACATGCGCGCCTTATATACCATTTTATTGCTGGTCGTATCGAACATCTTCATGACCATTGCCTGGTACGGGCATTTGAAATTGCAGGCCATGAAGGTGACGAGTTCCTGGCCCCTGATTGCCGTCATCGTTGTCAGTTGGGGCATTGCCTTCTTCGAATATTGCGTGCAGGTGCCCGCCAACCGGATTGGTTTTTCCGGAAATGGCGGGCCTTTCAATTTGATGCAGCTGAAAGTCATTCAGGAAGTGCTGACCTTGATTGTGTTCACGGTTTTCAGCGTCATCGTATTCCACGGCCAGTTGTATTGGAACCATGCGGTGGCTTTTGTCTGCCTGATATTGGCGGTCTATTTCGTGTTTTTGAAATAGGCCGCCTCAAATGCGACGGACGGGGATACCTTCCCGGTAAAGGTATTGCTTGAGTTCCCCTATTTTTATTTCGCCAAAATGAAAGACGCTCGCGGCAAGGGCGGCGTCGGCATGACCAAGGCTGAAGGCGTCGCGGAAATGCTGCGGCACCCCGGCTCCTCCCGAGGCAATGACGGGGATGCGCAGCTTGTCGCTCAGGCAGGCCAAAGCTTCAAGGGCATAGCCTTGTTTTACGCCGTCGTGCGACATGCTGGTGAAGAGGATTTCCCCGGCGCCCCGGCTTTCGGCTTCGGCCGCCCAGTCGAACAAATCGCGCCCCGTAGGGAGCCTTCCCCCGTTGAGGTAACACTGCCAATGGCCGTCGACCTCCTGCCGGGCGTCGATGGCCGCGACGCAGACTTGGCTGCCGAAATGGGCGGCTATTTCTTCTATGAGTTGCGGGCGGCGCAGGGCAGCCGAGTTGACGGAGACCTTATCGGCACCGGCGCCCAAAAGACGTTCCACATCGGCCAGTTCGCCTATCCCGCCGCCCACGGTGAAGGGAATATCCAATCGGGCAGCGACCCGCCTGACCAAGTCGGTGAAAGTCTTGCGCCCCTCGTAAGAGGCGGTAATGTCCAAGAACACCAATTCGTCGGCGCCTTCGCGGCTATAGTAGGCGCCCAGTTCAACAGGGTCGCCCGCCTCACGGAAATCCACGAAGCGGACGCCCTTGACGGTCTGGCCGTCTTTCACGTCTAAGCAGGGAATGATACGTTTGGCTAACACAGGTCTTTCAGTTGAATTTTCCCTTCGTAAAGGGCCTTGCCCAAGATGACGGCCGGAACACCCGCCTTGCCTAATGCTTCCAAGTCGGCCATGGAGGATACGCCGCCCGAGGCGATGACATAAGTGTAAGGCGTCTTCTCGAGCAGTTCCTTATACATGTCTATATTCGGGCCTTGCAACATGCCGTCGCGGCCCACGTCGGTAGAGATGACATTGGTGATGCCTTTTTCATACCAATCCTGCACGAAGGGGATGAGTTCCTTGTCGGTCGTTTCCTTCCAGCCGCTCACCGCGATATGCCCGTCTTTCACATCGGCTCCCAAAATGATGTGGTCGTTGCCGAAGCGGGTAATCCAACGGGCGAAAGCTTCGGGGTTCTTGACGGCTATGCTGCCGCCGGTCACCATGCGCGCGCCGCTTTCAAAGGCTATGTCTACGTCGCCGTCTTCTTGCAATCCGCCGCCGAAGTCTATGATAAGGGCCGTGTGGGCGGCGAGGCGTTCCAAGGCGTGGTAGTTCACGATGCGGCCCGTGCGGGCGCCGTCCAAATCCACCAGGTGCAAACGCCGGATGCCGTAATCCTCAAACATCTTGGCCACTTCCAAGGGGTCTTCGTTATAAACCTTCTTCGTTTCATAATCGCCCTGCGTGAGGCGTACGCATTTGCCGTCAATCAGGTCGATAGCCGGAATTACTTCAATCATGTTCTTATAGGTTTAGAAAATTCTTCAAAACAGCTTCGCCCACCTTCCCGCTTTTTTCAGGATGGAACTGGGTGGCGAAGAAATTGTCCTTGTGCAAGGCAGCACTGAAGGGGAGGATATAATCCGTCTCGGCCGCCGTATAGGGATTTAGGGGAACGTAATAGCTATGCACGAAATAAACGAAAGCCCCTTCCTGTTCGGGCGAAAAGAGCGGCGCGCGGAGATGGGAAAGACTGTTCCATCCGATATGGGGCACCTTGTCTTCGTGCTTTGCCGGAAGGAAGCGTTTCACCTCTGCCGGGAAGATGCCCAAGCCCGCAGCGTCGCCTTCTTCCGAATGGCGGCACATCAGTTGCATGCCGAGGCAAATGCCCAAAACGGGCTGCTTCAAGTTGCGTATCACTTCATCCAACCGCCTTTCCCTCAGATAAGCCATCGTGCTGCCCGCTTCCCCTACGCCGGGAAAAATGACCTTGTCGGCCTTGTTCAAAGCTTCCGCACTGTCTGTCAGTAAGGGCTCCACGCCGAGGCGGCGTAAGGCATAATCCACCGAGCACACATTCCCGGCGTTATATTTGATAATGGCAATTTGCATTCGTCTCCGGATTTTACGCCCGCAAAGGTAACTGATAATTAAGAATGAAGCATGGAGAATGAAGAATTGGGCGTAGCCGCTCCATTTTCCATTCGTGAAAAAATTCACAAGTTTCCCCAAGCGCAGGGAAGCCCGTGAAAAAATTCACAACCTCCCCCGAACCTCGGGGAGCATCGTGAAAAAATTCACAGCCTTCCCCAGACGCAGGGAAGCCCGTGAAAAAATTCACAGCCTCCCCCGAACCTCGGGGAACATCGTGAAAAAATTCACGGCCTTCCCCGGACCTCGGGGAACGTCGTGAAAAAATTCACGGCTTCGCCCAGACGCAGGGGGCTTGGCTACAACTCGCAACTAATGCGTAAGTTTGCGGCCGCAAACGTTTAATGTCTAATCAAGATTACAACAAAATGGGCACGAAAAAATTTCTATTGCAGGAAAAGGATATCCCTATGGCCTGGTATAACATCGCCGCAGAGATGAAAAACAAACCTCTTCCCATGTTAAATCCCGCCACGAAAAAGCCGATCAAGGAGGAAGACCTCTATCCTATCTTCGCCAAGGCTTTGGCGCATCAGGAACTCAACCAGACCGACACTTGGATAGAGATACCCGAAGAAGTGCGCGACTTGTATAAGGTGTGGCGCCCGACGCCCTTGGTGCGCGCCTTCGGCCTGGAGAAGGCCCTCGACACCCCCGCCCATATTTATTTCAAGAACGAGAGCGTCAGCCCGCTCGGTTCGCACAAGCTGAACTCGGCCCTGGCGCAGGCTTATTATTGCAAGAAAGAGGGCATCACCAATATCACCACCGAGACGGGTGCCGGACAATGGGGTGCCGCCCTCTCGTATGCAGCCAAGACCTTCGGCTTGGAGCTGGCCGTCTACATGGTCAAGGTCAGCTACCACCAGAAACCCTACCGCCGCAGCATCATGCAGACCTTCGGGGCGCAGGTCATTGCCTCGCCCTCAATGTCGACCAAGGCCGGCCGCAAGATACTGACCGATCATCCCACCTATCAGGGCAGCCTCGGCACGGCCATCTCCGAGGCCGTGGAGCTGGCCCTGAGCACCCCGAATTGCCGCTACACCCTCGGCTCGGTGCTCAACCACGTGGCCCTGCACCAGACCGTCATCGGCCTTGAGGCCGAGAAGCAGATGGAGATGGCCGGCGAATATCCCGACGTGCTGATTGCCTGCTTCGGCGGCGGCTCCAATTTCTCGGGCCTTTGCTTCCCCTTCATCCGCCATAAGATTTCCGGCGAGCACAACCTGCGCGTCGTGGCGGCCGAACCGGCCTCCTGCCCCAAGCTGACGCGCGGCGAGTTCCAATACGACTACGGCGACGAGGCCGGCCTGACGCCCATGATTCCCATGTTCACCCTCGGCCACAGCTTCGAGCCGGCGCACATCCACGCCGGCGGCCTGCGCTACCACGGGGCCGGTTCCATCGTCAGCCAGTTGCGCAAGGACGGGCTGATGGACGCCGTCGACATCCCGCAACTGGAAAGCTTCGGCGCAGCCACCCTCTTCGCCCAGACCGAGGGCATCATCCCCGCCCCCGAATCGGCCCACGCCATCGCCGCCGCCATACGCGAGGCCAAACAGGCCAAGGAGGAAGGGCGAAGCCGCGTCATCCTCTTCAATCTCTCCGGGCACGGCCTGATAGACATGACCGCCTACGAGCAATACCTGGCCGGCGATTTGAGCAATTACAACCTCAGCGATGCGGAACTGAAGAAGAACCTCGACGAGCTGGAGCAAATCATCTGAGTATGCAAATCCAGATGGTCGACCTGGTCGGCCAGTACCGCCGTTATCAAACGGAAATCGACGACGCCCTGCGCGGCGTATTGACAAATGGCCGCTATATCAACGGCCCGGAGGTGGGAAGTTTTGCTTCCCACCTTTCCGCTTATCTGGGCGGCACGCATGTTATTCCCTGCGGAAACGGCACCGACGCCCTGCAAATCGCCCTGATGGGTCTGGGCCTGAAGCCGGGCGACGAGGTCATCGTCCCGGCTTTCACCTATGCCGCTGCCGTGGAAGCGGCCATCCTCCTCGGCCTGACGCCCGTCGTAGTCGACGTCGACTACGACAGCTTCAACATCCTGCCCGAAGCCGTCGAGGCCGCCGTCAGCAAGCGCACGCGCGCCCTCATCGCCGTGCATCTCTTCGGCCAATGCTGCGACATGTCGCCGCTCCTTGATACGGCCCGCCGGCACGGCCTGCGCCTGATTGAAGACAAGGCCCAATCCCTCGGCGCCGCCTACACCTTCCCCGACGGACGGCAAGTGCCGGCCGGCACGATGGGCGACATCGGCATCCTGTCTTTCTTCCCGACAAAGATACTCGGCGGCTATGGCGACGGGGGCGCCCTGCTCACGGCCGACGAGGCCCTGGCCGAACGCTTGCGCCAGCTCACCGTGCACGGGCAAAGCGAAAAATACCGGCACCGTCTCATCGGCTGCAACTCGCGCCTCGACTCCCTGCAGGCGGCCGTACTCGACGCCAAGCTGCCCCATATCGGCGCCTTTATCGAGGCCCGGCAGGCTGCCGCTGCCGTCTACGACCGGCTCATCCGCGCCGAAGGCCTTCGGATACCCTTCCGCCTGCCCGCTTCCACACACGTCTTCCACCAATACACCCTGCGCGTATCCGGCGGACAGCGCGATGCCCTGAAAGGGCGCTTGCAAGAAGCAGGCATCCCCTCAGCCGTCTACTACCCCCTCAGCATAGACCGGCAAGAAGCCTATCGCTCCCGTATCCGCATAGCGGGCAGCCTTGAGAACGCCCACCGCCTGACTGAGGAAGTCCTTTCCATCCCTATCCATACGGAAATGGATGACGAACTCCCCGCGCAAATAGCCACTTATATTAATACAAAATAGAAATGAAACAGAACTGGAAACCCGGAACGCTGGTTTATCCGCTGCCCGCCGTCATGATTAGCTGCGGTGACGAGGAATCAGGCCCCAACATCATTACCGCCAGTTGGGTGGGAACCCTTTGCTCGAACCCGCCCATCTGCTACGCCTCCATCCGCCCGGAGCGTTATTCGCACGACATCATCCTCCGCACGGGCGAATTTGTCATCAACCTGACGACCGAAAAGCTGGCCCTCGCCACCGACTGGTGCGGCGTGAAATCGGGCCGCGACGTGGACAAGTTCAAAGCCATGGGCCTGATACCCGGCAAGGCTACCGTGGTGAAGGCACCGACCATAGAGGAGGCGCCCCTCTCCATAGAATGCCGCGTGCGCGAAGTCAAGCCACTGGGCAGCCACGACATGTTCATCGCCGACGTCGTCAACATCCTGGCCGACGAGGCCTATATGGACAAGGACGGTGCCTTCGACATGCAGCGGGCAGGCCTCATCGCCTATTGCCACGGCAAATATTACGGCTTGGGCAAGTTCTTGGGCAAGTTCGGATGGACTGTGAAAAAGTCGTAACTTTGCCGCCGTTAAACTAAAGCAAAAGAAGACAATGGCTAAAGAGTTGAAAGAACTGACCCCGCGGGGGGAGAACTATTCACAGTGGTATCAGGATTTGGTTGTCAAGGCCAACTTGGCGGAAAATTCCGCCGTGCGCGGCTGCATGGTCATCAAGCCTTACGGTTACGCCATCTGGGAAAAGATGCAGCGCACGCTGGACGACATGTTCAAGGCCACCGGCCACCAAAATGCCTATTTCCCCCTGTTAATACCCAAGTCTTTCCTCAGTAAAGAAGCCGAACACGTGGAAGGCTTCGCCAAGGAATGCGCCGTGGTGACGCATTACCGCCTCAAGACCAACCCTGACGGGACGGGCGTCGTGGTCGACCCCGCCGCCAAACTGGAAGAAGAACTCATCATCCGCCCCACCTCGGAGACCATTATATGGAACACCTATCGCAATTGGATACATTCCTACCGCGACCTGCCTATCCTCATCAACCAATGGGCGAACGTGATGCGCTGGGAGATGCGTACGCGCTTGTTCCTGCGCACCTCGGAATTTCTCTGGCAGGAAGGGCACACCGCCCATGCCACCCGTGAGGAGGCCGAAGAAGA
>JAISGW010000181.1 GCA_031262895.1 Tannerella sp.
CAGGCTTGCCACCGTAATTCGGATCCTTATACAGCTTCGCGAAGGGATAGAAGGCGCGCGTGCCCGAAGGGGCCACCAACTGCACCGAGTTCCGCGCCATGTAGGTCACCAAAATGCCCGGCTGGTCCGGCTCCGGCGCATTGATGTCGTCTATCACCACCGGCTTGGTGATGATGGACACGCCGCCCCCGCTGTACACAGGGAAGCCCTGCGGCATCACCGGCATCCCCTCGTTCGGCGAGGTCAGCGAGATATATTGCGCCTGCGCGCCTTTCGGGGGAAGGCTGATGGCGTAAGAGCCGTCTCCCTGCAAGGGGATGCCCGCCACGTAATCCGCCGGCTCCGTAGCCGGCGTCCAGTACACGCTGTCGTTCGTGAAGTCCTGCGACAAGTCCAGCGTCGAGCGCGTCTTCAGGTGGATCAATTGGATGCGCTGTATCGTCACGTCCAAGTCCTGCGTCGTGTTGCGCGCCGCAAAGGTCACGATGGAAAGCGCGTGGCGGAATATCAGCGGCACCGTGTCGCCCATCGATTCACGCCATTTCACCTTCGCGAAAAGCAGGTCTTCCGGAGACAAGGCACCGGTTCCCACGCTGTCGGCCATAGGGCCGGGCGTGTGCGGCACCCTGTAGCTCATCACCGCGTTGTCCACCGCCGGAAAGTCGTACATGTGCGAAACGAAGCCCGACAGGTTCACCGATCCCGCCGGAGAATACGCATAGAAACTCAGCGTGTCCGTGTCGTTCGGCCAGTACATCGAGGGAGAATAGTCCCAGTAACCGCCCACGCGCAGCACGTTCAGCCCGTCGAAAAAGTTGAAGCTGTTCTTGCCCGCATGCGTCTGGCCCGGGTCGGAAGGGTTCGGCAGGTTCGCCGACACCTTGAAGTTCGTGATATTGTTCCCGTCTATCACCGGCGTCTTCGTCGCCGTCTTCGGGTCGAAGGCCGAGGAATGGAAACGGATGGCACCGGCCGAAGGCGTTTCGGGAGGCGGGGTCACACCGCCGCGTTCCGCGGTCTCGTCCGTACAGGACACCGCGGGCAACAAAAGGGACGCCGCCAAGGCTATGAGCCGGCAGCAACCCGCACTTAAATTACTGAATGAATGGTTCATGTTTGATGATATATTTAATGAGTGAAATTTCAGGCTTGGGCAAGCAGGCGCCGTCTCGGCGGCCGCTTGCCCGGAATCTATTTAAAATTACTATATGAAATAAATCGTAGTAGGGTACAGGGTACAGGGTGCTGCAGACAGCACGACGCCCAGGACCTGCCGGAATAGCCCGGCAAGTCCTGGACGTCGTGTTCCCGAACGGAAGAAGGCGTTTACATATCCACCCCCCCCCCATTGACATTAATGGGGAGATTGTTGCTACAATCCGTCATGTTCCAATACTTTTGCATCCACTTGCTGTGTTTGTGGTCGCAAAAGTAGGGCGCCTCTCCCCTGTCCCATGTGACAAATCGTACAAATCAGCATGACAGATCGTACAAAACACCTCACCCCCCTACCCCCCTCTCCCAAGGAGAGGGGGAACAGGCCGAAGGCCAATAAGACGCCCGTTGCCTAAAGGCAACGGCAACCAAATGTGACTCATTAATTGCTATTACATCATTAGTCCCAATTTGTTGCCGTCGGCTTTCAGCCGACGGACAAAAGGCAACGGCAACCAAATAAAACTACTTGCGTTATAACAATCATTAGTCGTCTTTAATTGCCGTTCGCTTTCAGCCGACGGACAAAAGGCAACGGCGACCAAATGAAACTACTTGCGTTATAACAATCATTAGTCGCCTTTAATTGCCATTCGCTTTCAGCCGACGGACAAAAGGCAACGGCAACCAAATGGAACTACTTGCGTTATAACAATCATTAGTCACCTTTAATTGCCGTTCGCTTTCAGCCGACGGACAAAAGGCAACGGCGACCAAATGAAACTCCTTGCGTTATAACAATCATTAGTCGCCTTTAATTGCCGTTCGTTTCAACGAACGGGCAAAAGACAAAACCAATCTTCCGGGGCTTTAGCCCCCTTGTCGTTTTTCAATTTCCAAAAAGCGGCAGGCTGACCGTAAGACCGAAGGTAGGCCGCCGCCACTTGTTGTCGCCGACGAAGAAGCCGAGGCGCCCCAAGCCGGAGATGCCCACGGAATAGCCGGCCTCCACATATCTTCGGGAAGCCGTCCACAAAACACCCAGATGGAGCGCCTCGTCGAAAGGATAGCTTTGCAGGAAAGGCAGGTTCTTGAGCAAGAGGTACTGCGAATTGTAGGAGAAATGCCCTTCCAGCCAGGAGCCGGAAGTAGAAGAGGTGTAATCGCCGAGCAGGTTGAAGCTGTTGGACAATTCGTTCGTCGTAAGGAAAAAGGCATTGGTACGGAAATGTTTGTAATCGGGGAGGAAGAGCCGCTTCTTCGAGAGGAAACCTCCGCCTTCAAGGCTATAATCGAAAGCGCTGAAGACACCGACCGCCAAATGCTGGGCGAGGCCGCCTTCCAGGCAGTCGAAGGCCGCCGACAGTCCGCCGCCCACAGGTATCCCCCGCCGGTAAGAGAGCGTGAACTGCGGCCAGGCGGAACGGGCGT
Source organism: Tannerella sp. (assembly GCA_031262895.1). GTDB lineage: Bacteria > Bacteroidota > Bacteroidia > Bacteroidales > Tannerellaceae > JAISGW01. Next base: position 2,587 of record JAISGW010000181.1, read on the forward strand.
ACACCTTTTTACCCTGTTCAATGTAATAATAGTAACGGGGCGTATAGCTCAGGCGCAGGCCGAGCGTAGCCGCATGGTGTGCGGGCATGGGCTGCCCAATCCGGAACGGCAGATTCGGCTCCGGCGATTGCCCGCCGAAAAAGTGGAAGGAGAGCCGGTTCGACAGCGGGCGGCGGCTCTCGTAAGCCAGCGAGAAGTCTAAGGAAAGGCCGTTGGCCAAATCAAGATGGTTGGAAGCTTCAACGAAGCGGCGGCCGTAAAAGCGGAGGGGATTTTCCGCGTAAAGCAGGGAAGTCAGCGTGTTGATTAAGCGCGAGCCGCCTGCTTCGCCTTTGAAGTCGGCCGTCGTGCTCCCGCCTTCCAAGGAAAGCAAGCCGTTCCGCAAGGGGGCGTAGGCGTAAGTGGCGCCGAGCTTCCAGTTGAGGGTTCTCCTTGCCGTGACATAATAGATGGCCGGCTTGACCAGCAATTGCCTGCGGCCGCTGTCGGGGGCGTATTCGAGGCGGAAACTTTGCCCGAGCCAGAAACCGTCGACGAAATTGTACTCATGCAGCACATCGCTCAAGCCGCCATAGCCTACATGCCAGGCCTTCCCTACCGGAATGCGTGTATCATACCAATAGTTCATCTTTTTCTTTCGAAGCTTCCGGCGGGAGGAGTCGCCGCGCAACACCAGTTCGAGGCTGTCTGCCAGATGAAGTCCGCTGCGCTCTTCAGGGCGCAAAGGAAGGGCACGCGCCGAAACCCAATAAAGCGAGTCGCGGCGGGTAGCCTGGCTGTCGACCGTCAATTTGAAGCCTTCGTAAAAAGTATGCAGGCGGAAAGGTTCGTGCTTGGGCTTGGCCTTCTGCTTCGGAGCGGCAGGAACTTCCGCCTTCGTTTGCAAGTGCACATAACGGCGGGAAGACTCGTATTGGAAACCGGCCGCAATACCCGCCATGGACAAGTCTACTTTGCTATAATAGGAGACGGGCAAGGGGACACCCTTTTCCACTTCGTTATAATGGATACGCATTTTCATCTTGCCAACGGAGGCGTTGGAAATCAGGTCGGCGTCTTGCACGTGCCAAGTGTCCTCCACGATATAAAGGATGCCGCTCAACAGTTCGGGACTCTTCTTCTTCGGGATTACCCGGATACGGTCGACCAAACGGTCGCTGTCGCGCGCGGTAGTCTCTAATTGGTACTTATAATAGGAAAAGGCATCGGGCGCAAGGGGAGAGACGAGGCCCTCGTCCCCTCCTCCGCACCGCGGGTCATAAATATTGAACCTCGGGGTAATCACCAAATGCGATATATCATGGCCGCCCAACAGCTCCGGCGGAACGGTACTGTGTACGGCCAAGGTCTTTTGCGCATACCGGTCGGGAGCCGTGAAATTCAACTCGGTACGCTGCTCGACGAGGAAGAGCCGTCCCACGACCTCTTTGGCCTTCACCTCGCCGCCGGCCGACATCATCTGCATTATCCGGGGCAATTTATCTATCTTAAAACTGCCTTTCAGGTAAATTTCCGCCTTGTAAGACTGCACCTGATGCAGATAAAAGGGGGCACGTGCAATGGCCGCACGCATCACGGCATAAGCCGGGTCTTGGCCTTTGCTGCCCACAAGCACCTCCGGCAACTGGTAGACCTTCTCCTTCAAAACGAGCCGCAGGGTGGCCGGATGTTTGCCTTCAAGCCTTAGAGGAAGCGTTTTCCGCTCATAGCCGAGTGCGCTGGCCTCCACCGTATAATTGCCCGGCTGCAGGTAGACCTGGAAAAGACCCCGCTCGTCGGTGGCTATGCCCTGCCGCAGCTCGGGTATATAAACGGAAGCATTGTAAACGGGCCGGCCAGCGGCATCCACCACCTTGCCTTGCAGCAACACCTGTGCCTGCAAACCTTGAAAGAAAAGAAGGAATAGGTAAAGAGGAAAGGCTCTTTGCATGTTCATCATTGTATTAAAATCAGAATTTGAAAACAAAAGTAACCGATAAGAATTGTATGGACAAAAAAAGATGCAAAAAATGGGGCAGTCTCCTTATCTCAAGGAGTGCTGCCCTTTATCGAACTCTAATCATGTGACGCTTTCATTTTTTCCTTCAGTTCCAACGCGGTTAAACGTAGAACAGCCGTTTCGGCACGGTTCATTATGCGAAATCCGTGCCAAACTTATATATGCGGAAAAAGAGCAAGCATTCAAGCCGGAACTGCCGAATGAGCCGCTTTTTCTCCCGCGGGGCATCCGGGGAATTCTTCCCCACCCCGTGGAAAGCTTCCCCTATTTCCTCGTCAATCCGGTCAGCCAGCGACGGACAGGCAGGTCATAACG
>JAISGW010000208.1 GCA_031262895.1 Tannerella sp.
TTCTCAAGCTGGGTGACAATTTCATGCCGGCTCATACCGGAATAGACAGCCGTGGCTTTGATGCCGCGCTTCCGAAGATTATCGACCTGGTCTTTCATCAGGGCAATGAGCGGCGTGACCACCAAGCAAAGACCTTCTTCGGCCATGGTCGGCACTTGAAAAGTCAAAGATTTTCCTCCCCCCGTAGGCATTAGCCCCAGCGTATCCTTTCCGGAAACTATGGAACAGATAATATCTTCCTGCAACGGGCGGAAAGCCGTGTAACCCCAATATTGGCTTAATATTTTATGGTAGACGTCTGCCGCGTCCATGGCCTCATTCTGTTTCTTCGGACATACGAATGTCTTTCACCATGAGCTGAATGCAAGGTTTCCGCTTGTTGTAAGTATTCTCTTCTATGGTGTAACAAAGGTCGAAGGGTAGTCCCGCATGGATACGGTCATTGTAGGCGTGCATGCCGAAAGCGATGGCGTGCACGGGCAGGGCGGTACTGTCGTCTATAATATCCAACTTGATATGCTCCGATTCTTTTCCGACCAACTTGCTGGTGCCGAAGTCACGCACCCTGCGCGAACAGAAGACGGGCTTTTGGTTGTCCGGGCCGAAAGGTTCCATCTTTTTTAGCTCATCCAACAATTGCTGGTTGACGTCTTTCAGGTTGATGAGCATGTCTATATCTATCTGCGGGGTCATCTGATCGGAGGCTATTTCTTCGGCAGCTACGGCCGTAAAGCGTTCGATGAAAATTTTCAGGTTTTCTTCTCTGAGGGAAAGGCCGGCGGCATAAGTGTGCCCGCCAAAATTATCCAAGAGGTCGCGGCAACTTTCCAAAGCAGTGTAAACATCAAAGCCACCGACGGAACGAGCCGAACCGGTCACCAGCCCGGAAGAGGACTTGCAAAGCACGACGGTGGGGCGGCAGTATTTTTCCGCCAGCCGCGAAGCCACGATGCCGATGACACCCTTGTGCCAGCCGGGATCATATACGACAATGGCTTTCCGGTCTTCCATGTGCGTAAAATGGTCGATAATGGCGTTGGCCTCGTCGGTGATTTTCTTGTCCAGTTCGCGGCGTTCGTCATTGTATTGGTCGATACTCTTGCTTTTCTCGCGGGCGCTTTCCACGTCCTTGGCCAAGAGCAGGTCTACAGCTTCGCGTCCGTTCATCATCCGTCCGGAGGCATTCAGGCGCGGCCCTATTTTAAAGACCAGGTCATTGATGCTGATATGGCCTATACTCAATCCGCAGACTTTAATAATGCCCCGGAAACCCAGGCTCGGATTGGAATTCAACTGCCGCAAGCCGTAATAAGCCAACACCCGGTTTTCGCCCGTGATGGGTACAATGTCGGAGGCTATGCTGACGGCCGTCAATTCGTACAATTGCTCCAATTTCTCCGCATCGCCGTTCGGGAAACCGTTGTCACCGGCGAAAGCCTGCATGAACTTGAAGCCTACGCCGCAACCTGAAAGATGCTCATAAGGATAATGGGAATCCGTCCGCTTGGCGTCCAGAATAGCTACTGCCGCAGGCAACTCTTTGTCGGGCATGTGGTGGTCGCAAATGATAAAGTCTATGCCCTTTGTTTTCGCATAAGCCACCTTTTCAACAGCCTTGATGCCGCAGTCGAGCACAATAATCAGCGTGACGCCCTGCTCTACGGCGTAATCTATACCCTTATAAGATATACCGTAACCTTCGTCATAACGATCCGGAATGTAATAATCCAAGTTCGCCGAATAATGGCGCAGGTATTTATATACCAAGGTGACAGCCGTCGTGCCATCCACATCGTAATCCCCATAAATCAGGATGTTCTCCTTTTCGCCCAAAGCTTTGTTCAAGCGTTTGACCGCCGCCGCCATATCGGGCATCAAAAAAGGATCGTTCAAATCCTCTACGGAAGTTTTAAAAAAACTCTTGGCCGCTTCGGCAGAGTTAATCCCCCGCTGAACCAGCAATAAACAAGTCACCGCACTGTAAGGCAGTGCGGTGGCCAGCTCATCTCGTTCACGTAATTCTTCCGGTGTGGAGATTCGTAAATTCCATTTGTTTGTCATTATATGTTGTTTTTCTTTTTTCCATTTCTTAAGAGAGCCTCCGGCTCCAAAAACGTGTAAAGATATACATTACCGGAAAAACAACGCCAACTAAGCCGGGATATTTTAAAGGGAAGCGGAAATTCGAAAATTTCACAGCTCCCCTTTTGACATTCAGGCCGGATTGACCCTTATAATTCGTCAATGGAGCCGCGCACGATGCCCCGTTTGGAATTCTTGATGAAATTGAGAATAAGGTCGCGCTCTTCGGTAGGCGCATATTCGGTTTCTATGGCGCGTAAAGCATCTGAATTATTCAGCCCGCGGGTATAAATGGTGCGGTAAATGTCCTGTATGAGGAAAATTTGCTCGTTGGTAAAGCCACGCCGCCGCAGTCCGACGATATTGATGCCGCAGTACACGATAGGGTCACGGCCGATAAGCGTATACGGAGGAATGTCCTTGCCAACCCGGGAGCCGCCTTGTATCATCACATGCTTGGAGATACGGGTAAACTGGTGGACGAGGCTGCCTCCGCTGACGATAGCATAGTCGTCCACATCCACTTCGCCGGCTATCTGCGAGGCATTGCCCACGATGACGTGGTCATGCAGCCAGCAGTCGTGCGCCACATGGCTGTATGCCATAATCAGGCAATCGTTTCCGATGAGGGTCTTGCCTTTGGCGGCAGTACCGCGGTTGACGGTCACACATTCACGCAGGGTGGTCCGGTCGCCTATTTCGGCCGTCGTCTTTTCTCCCTTGAACTTGAGGTCCTGCGGCACACCGGCGACAACAGCACCCGGAAAGATGCGGCAGTCCTTGCCGATGCGTGCGCCATTAAGGATAATGGCATGGGGAAAAATATGGCAGTTGTCGCCAATAACGACATTTTCTTCAATCACTGCAAAAGGGTCTATCGTGACGTTTTGCCCGATACGGGCTTCCGGATGCACGACGGCCAAAGGGGAACGGCTCATGTCTTTGATTCTTTATTTGTTCTTGGTGATTTGTGCCATAAATTCCGCCTCGCTGACGAGTTTTTCGCCCACGAAGGCATAGCCTTTCATGGTGGCAATACCGCGGCGAATCGGAGTAAGTAATTCAAGGCGGAGGATGAGGGTGTCGCCGGGAGTTACTTTTTGGCGGAACTTTACCTGATCGATTTTCAGGAAGTAAGTGGAGTAACGTTCCGGTTCGTCTAACGAATTGAGGACAAGCAGGCCGCCGGTTTGTGCCATGGCTTCCACCTGAAGTACGCCCGGCATGATCGGTTCTTGCGGGAAATGCCCCTGGAAGAAGGGTTCGTTGCCGGAGACATTCTTGATGCCAACAATATGCTTGCCGCCCAATTCGATGATTTTGTCGACCAGCAGGAAGGGATAACGATGCGGCAACAGTTCGCGGATACGGTTCACGTCCATCACGGGGGGCGTATTGGGGTCGTATAGCGGCGCCTGCACCTCATTTTGCTTGATGTCGCGGCGGATGAGCTTGGCCAGTTGGGTGTTTATCTTGTGTCCGGGGCGGGTGGCGATGATGCGTCCTTTGATGGGCTTGCCTATCAGTGCCATGTCGCCGATGACGTCGATGAGTTTATGGCGTGCCGGTTCGTTGTCGAAACTTAAAGGCTTGTGGCTGATATAACCCAGCGATTGCACACCGGGATATTCGACACCCATCTCGGCAGCAAGGGCCTTTAAGGATGTTTCGGGCATTTCCCGGTCGTAAATGACGATGGCATTGTCCAAGTCTCCCCCCTTGATAAGTTCGTGCTTGAGTAAGGGTTCAATTTCGCGGATGAAGACGAAGGTGCGTGCGGCGGAGACCTCACGGGGGAAATCGCCCAGCTCGTTCAAGGTGGCGAACTGGTTGGTGAGCACCGGCGAGTCGAAGGAGATGAGAACATGCAGCGAGAACTTATCGTCGGGCAAGATGATAAGCGAAGAACCGGTTTCCTCGTCACGGACTTCCATCTTGTGTTTGACGATGTAAAAGTCTTTCGCGGCATTTTGTTCTACGATTCCGGCAGCTTCTATACCTTCGGTGTAAAGGCGGGCAGAGCCGTCAAGGATAGGGAATTCGGGAGCGTCTACTTCAATCAGGCAATTGTCGATGCCGGCCGCATAGAGCGCCGCCATACCATGCTCAATGGTGCTGACGCGTATGCCGTCCTTTTCAAGCACGGTACCCCTTTCTGTCTGCACCACATTCTCGGCCACGGCATTGAGAAGGGCCGAACCTTCCAAATCGGTACGCCGAATTTTATAACCGTGGTTTTCTGGCGCCGGCAGAAAATTGATATGTATGTCCAGTCCCGTGTGCAGCCCCTTTCCTTGCAGGGAGAAGCTTCGAGCAAGCGTATTTTGTTTTTGCATCTTTAATATGTTTGGAGAATTCATTCCTTGTTTTTGTTTAATTCCTCCATTGCCTTCTCCAATTTTTCCAGCTTTTGGAAGAGTTCGGGATGGCGGTTGAAAAGGGCATAGGCACGCATGTAATTGCGGGCGGGCAAGGCGGGCGAGCCTACGACACGGCTTTCGGAAGCGATGTTGCCGATGATGCCGGCCTGGGCGCCTATGGAGGCGCGGTCGCCTATGTGCAGATGTCCTGCCAAGCCGGATTGTCCGCCCAACTGGCAGTGTTTCCCTATTTTTACGGAACCGGAGACGCCCGCTTGGGCGGCCATGACCGTGTTCTCGCCGATTTCCACATTATGGGCAATTTGCACTAAGTTGTCCAATTTGACGCCCCGCCCGATGTGGGTGGCTTCCATCACGGCGCGGTCTATGGTCGTGTTGGCGCCCACTTCCACCTCGTCCTCCAGGATCACTTTGCCCAATTGGGGGATTTTCCTGTATGTGTCGCCGTCGGGGGCGAAGCCGAAGCCGTCGCTGCCTACGACACAGCCCGCATGAAGGATGCAATTATGCCCGATTTGGCAGGCCTGATAGACGGTCACATGGGGATATAGGATGCTGCCGCTGCCGATTTCCACCTTGTCGCCCACATAAGCCTGGGGGTATATCTTGCAACCGTCACCGATAGAGACATCCTCGCCGATATAGGCGAAAGCACCCACGTAACAATCAGCGCCCAGGCTGGCGCTCGGATGGATGAAAGCCAGCGAATCTATGCCCTTCTTTTCAATGCCCGTCAACTTGCCGGCCATTTCCAGCAAGACGGCCAAGGAGGCGTAGGCATTGGCCACGCGCACCAAAGTGGCCGTCACGGTGTCATTGGGCTTGAAATCCTGATTTACCAAGACGATGCTTGCTTTCGTATGATAGATGAATGATTCATATTTCGGATTGGCGAGGAAAGACAGGGTACCTGTTTTTCCTTCTTCTATCTTGGAAAAGCTATGTACGCTCACATCGGGATCTCCTTCTACCGTCCCGTGAAGGAGGTTAGCAATTTGGCGAGCTGTAAACTCCATTGACCTGATATGTATTTAATTTATTACACATTTCTTTCACTGTACGCCGCAAAGGTGGGAAAAATTATTTGTTTCCCTGCAACAGGACTTCCATTTCTTTTTGAAGGCTTTGGGCTTCCTTGCGGGCGGCTTCGGCAAAGTCCACGTCCTTGCTGGCGTAGATAATGGAACGGGAGGCGTTGACCAGCAGGCCGCAGTCTTCGGTCATGCCGCAGGCGGCCACTTCCGCCAGGCTTCCGCCCTGGGCGCCGATGCCGGGCACCAGCAGGAAATGTTTGGGCACTAAGCGGCGCACTTCGGACAGCAAGCTGGCCTGCGTGGCGCCCACCACATACATCATCTGTTCCTCGCCCGCCCATTCCTGCGACTTCTCCAGCACCTTTTCGAAGAGGCGCCCTCCTTCGGCGCATTCCGTCAATTGAAAATCCTTGGCACCCTGGTTGGAAGTCAGGGCCAGCAGGATGACCCAGCCTCCGGGATAGGAGAGGAAAGGCTTCACGCTGTCTTCGCCCATATAAGGGGCGACCGTGACGGCATCCACTTTCATGCGCTCGAAAAAGGCGCGCGCGTAAAGGGCGGAAGTATTGCCTATGTCGCCGCGTTTAGCGTCGGCGATGACGAATTGGTCGGGATACTGTGCCTTCAAATAGGATACCGTCTTCTCAAAGGCCAGCATCCCGTTAGAGCCTAAGCTTTCGTAAAAGGCCGTATTGGGTTTGTATGCCACGCAATAAGGCGCCGTGGCGTCGATGATGGCCTTGTTGAAGGCGAAGACCGGATCGTCGAAGGCGGCCAAATGGGGCGGAATCTTTTTGACGTCTGTGTCCAATCCTACGCAAAGGAAACTTTTCTTGCGGCGGATGTTTTCTATCAGCTCTTGCTTTTTCATTCTGTTGTTAATTACTGATTCTTTTCATAATTCGCTTTCTTTCATGCGTTCGGCGTTTTCGGCCACGATGAGGTGGTCGATGCAATCCTGTATGTCGCCGTCCATGAAAGCAGCCAAGTTGTAAACCGTATAATTGATGCGGTGGTCGGTGATGCGCCCCTGGGGATAGTTATAGGTGCGTATCTTGGCCGAGCGGTCGCCGGTCGACACCATGGTCCTGCGGCGCGAGGAGATGGCTTGTTGGTGTTCCTGCATTTTCATGTCGTAGAGCTTGGTGCGCAACATTTGCAGGGCCATTTCCTTGTTGGCCAATTGGGAGCGCGCCACCTGGCATTGTATCATGATGCCGGTGGGCTTATGCGTGAGTTGCACTTTGGTCTCCACCTTGTTCACGTTTTGCCCTCCGGCGCCCGAGGAACGGGCCGTCTGGAACTCCAGGTCGGCCGGATTAATTTCCACGTCCACCTCTTCGGCTTCGGGCAACACGACCACCGACGCAGCCGAGGTGTGGATGCGTCCCTGCGTTTCCGTGGCCGGCACGCGCTGCACGCGGTGCACGCCGCTTTCGTACTTGAGCGTGCCGTAGACGTTCTCCCCGCTGACGGTGAAATCGATTTCCTTATATCCTCCCGAGGCTCCTTCGCTCTGATTGGTCACCTCGGTCTGCCAGCCTTTGGCTTCGCAGTATTTCATGTACATACGGAAGAGGTCGCCTGCAAAAAGGGCAGCTTCATCGCCGCCCGTCCCGCTGCGTATTTCCACCACGGCGTTTTTGGCGTCTTCCGGGTCTTCAGGTATGAGCAGCCATTTGATTTCTTCCTCTATCTCGGGTAGTTGGGCCTGCCCGGCTTCCAGCTCTTCCTGTGCCAGGTGGCGCAGGCCCTGGTCTTGTTCGGAGGCCAGCATCTGCCGCGCCTCCTCCATGCCGGCCAGGCAGTGGGCGTAGCGCCGGCGGGCTTCCATCAGCCGTTCCAACTCGCGGTATTCCTTACTCAGGCGCACGAAGCGCTTGCGATCGGCAATCACTGCGGGGTCCGTAATCAGGGTGCTGACTTCCTCGAAACGGCCACCCAGACCGTCCAGCTTGCTCAACAGCGTGTTTTCTGCCATTCAATCGGTATATAGGAAACGTCCTTGTTCGCTTTCGATGAGCAACTCGTTGCCCGGCGCCTCTTCCACGCGGCCCACGACCTGTGCAGGAATGCCAAACGATTCGGAGATGGCGATGGCCTGCTCGGCCAAGGCCGGAGGAAGGTAGATTTCCATGCGGTGCCCCATGTTAAACACCCGGTACATTTCTTTCCAGTCGGTGCCGCTTTGCTCCTGGATGAGGCGGAAGAGGGGCGGCAAGGGGAAGAGATGGTCTTTGATGACGCGCTTGCCTTGTACAAAATGCAAGACCTTGGTTTGCGCCCCTCCCGTGCAATGCACCATGCCGTGTATCCGGGGGCGCATTGCCTCCAGCATGGCCTTGATGACGGGAGCGTAGGTGCGGGTAGGAGAAAGCACTAATTGCCCGACGTCGATGCCCAGCTCCGCTATGCGGTCGGTCAGATGCATCTTGCCGGAATAGACCAGTTCGTCGGGCAAGGCGGGGTCGAAGCTTTCCGGGTATTTCTCCGCCAGATAATGGGCGAAGACGTCGTGGCGGGCGGAGGTGAGGCCGTTACTGCCCATCCCGCCGTTGTAAGCCTTCTCGTAAGTGGCCTGCCCGAAGGAAGCCAGCCCGACGATGAGGTCGCCGCCTTGGATATGGCTGTTGTCAATAAGCTCGCTACGTTTCATGCGGGCGGTGACCGTGCTGTCCACGACGACGGTGCGCACCAGATCGCCCAAGTCGGCCGTCTCACCACCGGTCAGGTAGCAACCTATACCCAGGCCGCGCAGTTCATCGAGCAACTCCTCCGTGCCGTGGATGAGGGCGCCTATCACCTCACCGGGTATCAGCCCCTTGTTGCGGCCTATGGTCGACGAGACGAGGATATTGTCGGTGGCGCCCACGCAGAGCAGGTCGTCCAAGTTCATCACCAAGGCGTCCTGCGCGATGCCTTTCCAAACGTTCAAGTCGCCCGTTTCCCGCCAATACAGGTAGGCCAGCGAGGATTTGGTGCCGGCCCCGTCGGCATGCATGATGTTGCAGTAGGCCGGGTCGCCGCCCAACAAGTCGGGCATAATCTTACAGAAAGCACCGGGGAAAAGACCCTTGTCCAGGTCGCGTATGGCCGCGTGCACGTCTTCTTTGCGTGCCGACACGCCCCGCATGTCGTATCTTTGCTTCTCCATTCTTTTTCAGTTTGCCTGCAAAGGTAGACTACTTAATCGAAAGTTGAAAATTTGCCCTTTGCCAGCGGAAGCCCTCTATTTCGACCATGACAACCGTACCTCGCGGCGAAATTTCAACGTCTCGCGGCGAAATTTCAACGTCTTGAGGAAAAATCTTAACGTCTTGCGGCGACAAATCAACGCACCGTTGCTTAAAAGCAACGGCAACCAAAGGGGACTAATGATTGTTATAATATAATTAGTCCCCTTTGGTTGCCGTTCGCTTCCAGCGAACGGGCAAAAGGCAAGGGCAGTAGAGAGGGGGGATGAGGTGGAGGGTCGGATAAATCACCGTCTCCTATACTTTTTCGCGAAATTTCTCCATAGCTATATATAGATATTGTATAAAGGTTTAGGAAACGCGGTTTTTACCGCAACCGACCCTCGGCAGGCTCCGCTTCGTGTCTTTTGATGAGACTATGAGACCTTTAGACGATAAGACTATAAGACTTTTAGACAGTGAGACCGGTCTTAATGTCTCAAAATCTAATAGTCTTAATGTCTCAAAATCTAATAGTCTTAATGTCTCAGCATCTCAGATTTTTAACTCCCCCTCTCTTGTGGAGAGGGGGCGGGGGGTGAGGTTTCCTTCGTCGAAGATGAAATCCTTTCAATGAAGAATGAGAGCGTGGCCGCCAAAGGTGGACAACAAAGCTGCTTTAAAGGTGCGTCAAAGGTGGCTTTAAAGGTAGCTTTAACCATACCTTTAAAGCAGCTTTACGAAAACGCCAGAAAATCCATGACCAAGAAGCTGAAGGCGCCGTATTCCCCCGGCAACCGGAACAAAACGTGTACCACTTCGCATAAGCGTCAAATTATTTGCCAATATGAGAAAAGGGCCATACTTTTGGCCACGGAAAGACAGACGATTACCCACTTAAAATGAATCCCCCATATTATGCAACGCGACGGCCTTCCCCGGTCGGCGAACTGACGCTCGCCAGCGACGGGCAAAATCTTGTCGGACTATGGATAGCCGGACAGAAATATTACCTCGGCAGCCTGCCGGCAAAGCCGGTAAATGACGACAGCCTGCCCATATTCGCAGCCGCCGGCCTTTGGCTCGAAGCCTACTTTGCGGGGAAGCGGCCCTCACCCGGCGAACTGCCCTTGTCGCCTATCGGCGGGGCGTTCCGGCAAAGGGTGTGGCAGATGCTATTGTCCATACCTTACGGCGAAGTGCGTACTTATGGCGGCATCGCCCGGCAATTGGCCCTTGAAACGGGTAAAGCCACCCTGTCGGCACAGGCGGTCGGCGGTGCCGTAGGACATAATCCCATTTCCCTCATCATTCCCTGTCACCGCGTCGTAGGGGCGAAGGGCCAACTGACCGGCTATGCCGCCGGCTTGGAGATAAAGGCAAAATTATTGACCTTTGAAGGTGCGGATAGGGAGAGGCTGCTTATCCCCGGCAGGCGTTGAGCCAAAGCCCGCGTACGCTTTCGGGAAGGAAGAAACGGAGGTCGCGGCCCTCTTGGAAGGCGCGGCGGATATCGGCCGAGGCGATTTCGACGAGGGGCGCCGCGGAAAAGTAGCGCACCTGCGTCAAGCGGGCGGGCACGGAGACCTCGCAGCCCCGCCGAGGGTAAATCAGGAGGGGCGTAGTGGCCAGTATTTCCCGGTAATCTTTCCAAAGCGGGAAATCCACCCAATTGTCGGCGCCGATGAGGAGATGGAAGTTTTTGTCGGGGAAATCCGCTTTCAAGCTGCGGAGCGTATCTATGGTATAAGAAGGGGCAGGCCGATGATATTCGTAATCGCTCACCCGAAAACCCGGCACGTCACCCACCGCCAGGCGGAGCATTTCAAGGCGCAGGCCGGCGTCGAGCAGGTCGCCGGAAGCCTTCAGGGGATTTTGGGGACTGGGCATGAACCAGACCTCGTCCAAGCCCGCATATTCACGCAGCCAATTGGCCAAGGCGAGATGCCCGATGTGCACGGGATTGAAAGAGCCGCCATAAAGTCCGACCTGTGTCACGAGGCGAGGAATTTCTTCACCAAGGCGGCGGCGCTGGCCTGTGCTTCTTCTAAGCGGTCGTTGACGACGACGGCGTCGAAACGCGGGGCGTAAGCCATTTCCTCCCCGGCCTTGGCCAAGCGTTGCGCTATCATCTCGGGAGAATCGGTACCGCGCTTTTCGAGGCGTTCGCGCAAGACGGCGAGGTTAGGCGGAGCAATAAAGAGGGAAAGCGCCTGCGTGCCGTAAAGCGACTTCAGGTGGCAACCACCGGCCACGTCAATGTCGAAGAGGGCATGCCCGCCCTCCTGCCATATACGCTCCACCTCGCTCTTGAGCGTGCCATAGAAACGGCCTTCATAGACTTCCTCGTATTCAAGAAAGTCACCCGCTTCAATGCGGCGGCGGAAGGCCTCCGTGCTGAGGAAAAAGTATTCCACGCCCTGGCGTTCGGTGCCCCGGGGCGGACGGTTGGTTGCCGAGACGGAAAATTGCAGGTGCAACCCCTGCCCCATCAAATAGCGGACGATGGTCGACTTGCCGGCGCCGGAGGGCGCTGAGAGGATGACTACTTTCCCCTGCATGGTCAAAGCACGTTGAGGATTTGTTCCTTTATCTGTTCCAGCTCGTCTTTCATGCGGACGACGAGCTGCTGCATCTCGGCCAGGTTGCTCTTCGAGCCGAGGGTGTTGATTTCACGGCCCATCTCCTGGGAAATGAAGCCCAGCTTCTTGCCTTGGCCGTGCCCGTTGTCGAGGGTCTTCAGGAAATATTGCAAATGGTTACGCAGGCGGTTCTTCTCTTCGCTGACATCATATTTCTCTATATAATAAATCATCTCCTGTTCGAAGCGGTTCTTGTCGTAATCGGCGCCCAGGGCCTTTTCCAGATTTTCCATGAGCCGCGCCTTCACCTTCTCGAGGCGCTCCGGTTCGTAAGTCTCTATCTCCACCAAGTATTTGCCGATGTTGGCCACCTTCTCGCGGAAGAGGCGTTCCAACATGGCGCCTTCCTGGGCGCGGAACTCGTTCAAATGCCCGACAGCCTCGTCAAGTGCCCCCATAACGGCGGTGCGCTCCTCTTCGGAGAGTTCGCCGGTCTCGCTCTTGACGGCCTCCGGGAGGCGCAGAAGCACGGCAAACCAGTCGTTGGGGACATCCACTTCCAAGCGGTCGGCCGCCCCGCGTATCTGACGGCAATAATTCTCCAGGACGGGGAGATTGAGCGCGGCAGGCCCTTCGTCGCCCACATATTCCACTTGCAAACTACAGTCCACTTTCCCCCGCTCCAAAGCTTGGAGAAGGCGGCTCCGCATGGGCATCTCTATTTCCTTAAAGGCGGGTGGGATGCGGGTGGATAAGTCAAACTGTTTTGAATTCAGAGTTTTTAGCTCAATGGTGATTTTCTTTCCTGGCAGGGAGGCGGTTGCCTTTCCGAAGCCGGTCATGGATGCTATCATTTTCACAAAATTTTCCAGCAAAAGTAGTATTTCTTTTCAGGCTTGGAGCAGGAAGCCACATATATATTTTCCCACGACTTCAGCAGCGCAGGGTGACAGTGGCGCAGTCAAGTTCGGCACCGGGTATGGGCGGCGACTGTTTGGAAAGGGATACTTCGGCGGCGACAATCTGCGGGAAGCGCCCACGCAGCGCGGCGAGGATACGTCCGGCGACGTGCTCTATCAGGCGGGAAGGAATATCCATCTGCTCTTTCACCAAAGCGTACACTTCGGCATAATCCACCGCGTCGGCCGGGTCGTCGCTGGCCAGGAGCGCATCGACGGGCAGCTCCCATTTAAGGCTGACCCGGTAGTGGTTGCCCACCGCCCTTTCCTGGGGCAAGACACCGTGGCGCGCAAAAAAGCGCATATCTCGCAATTCGAGCGTGGCTATCATTCTTTTCGAAGTTAATTTGGGATTAAATACGGGCAAATGTAGGCATAGCGAAAATGCCTACAAAAAATAATTATATATTTGCAGGGTTTATCAGGCTTCAAACCGAATGTAACCATATAGATAATATGAAAATCAAATTCAAGGAAGTAACGGATTCCAACGCGCTCCACAATATATTAGGTGTAGGCACGACGGTGAGGGGCGACATCCTCACAGATGGGGATTTCCGCTTGAACGGCCGCGTGGAAGGAAACATTAACTGCGCAGCGAAGATAGTCATCGGCCCCAAAGGACACATTGACGGGGACATCGTATCGGTAAACGCGGAAATCATGGGCACGGTTGTGGGTAGCATACGCACCAGCGGCGCCTTGGTGCTGAAGGCCTCTTCCATCGTCACAGGCGACATCTTCGCCCAAACCTTGGAGATAGAGCCGAACGCCAAATTCAGCGGCGTTTGCAATATGCTGGGGCCTGACGACGAAGGGGCGGAAGACGCGAAAGCTTTGGAGAACCAATAAAATAGATAATATAATTGTCACCTGTTTCGGCAAGGAGGGTTCTCCACCTTGTCGGAGAAAATCATGTCGTAGAGATATATGGACAAGAAAAAGATAATGATTGTCAACGGCCCCAATCTGAACCTGCTGGGAAAAAGGGAGCCGTCCGTCTACGGGGATGAAGGCTTCGAGCCTTTCCTGGAACGCCTGCGCCGACGCTATACGCAATGCGAGTTGGCCTATTTCCAAAGCAATTCGGAGGGTGAATTAGTCAGCAAGATACAGGAAGCGGGCTTCGCCTGCGAAGGCATCGTGCTCAATGCCGGCGCATACACGCACACGTCCATCGCTCTGCACGACGCCATCCGTGCCGTCCCCGCCCCCGTGGTGGAAGTGCACATCTCGAACATACACGCCCGCGAGGTCTTCCGCCACAAGTCCCTGCTCTCTGCCGCCTGCCGGGGCGTCATCATCGGCTTCGGGCTGGATTCCTACCGGCTTGCCGTCGAATCATTCCTCGATTGAACAAGAAAACAACGAAAGAATATGCTTAAGCAAACAAAAATCGTAGCGACCATCTCCGACAAGCGTTGCGAGGTGGCATTCATCCGCTCCCTGTACGAAGCGGGCATGAACGTGGTGCG
>JAISGW010000095.1 GCA_031262895.1 Tannerella sp.
TGGGCGGCGACGAAGTGGACACCACGGAATATAAGGATGCCCAAATCAGTTCGATGTCGCTTAGCCATGATTCCATCTCAGCATTGGCCAATACGAAATTCACGATTGACCAGCTCAATGGCTTGATATATAATGCCGACTCCCTTCCTTACGGGACGAAAGTGGGGAAGGTCATTTGCACCCTGACTTATTCTCTTTCCTACGTGGACGGCACCATGGTCGTGGAAGGCGCCAAGCCCGACTCCATCTGGTGGAACGGGAGTGACTCCTTGGATTTCTCCGTGCCGCTGTATTTCCGGGTGACGGCTTACGACGGGAAGACGACAAAAAGCTATAAGGCCTGGGTCAACCTACACCAGGTCAATCCCGACACGGCGATATGGACGCCTTACGCTTCCACGGGGATAAAGCCCGATGAAATGAAAGTGCTTCCTTACCACTTGGCTTCTGCAGCCTCCGGTGAGGAAGACGTATATATAATGTACGCGAAGACGGGCGACAAGCTCCAGGCTTTTTATGCGCCGCGGAAGCAAGTCGGCCACTGGACCGAAGAGCCTTTGGTCGGCCTTCCCGCCAAGGCCAATTTGCAGCAGGTTTGTGCCATGGGTGACACGCTTTATGCGCCTACCACCGATGGCAAACTCTATTATTCGGGCAATGGCTTCCAATGGGCGGAGGATACTTCCGCCCCGCAAATCAAGGCACTGATGGGCGTAGTGGACAGCGGATACACCACGCCGCAACCCCTGCTTTCGGCAGTTATTGAAGAAGGAGGTTCTTTACGCTTTGCCCGGCGCGACCTCGAAGGCGCGTGGACGGAAGGTCAGGCTTTGCCCGACAGTTTCCCCCTCAGCGGCTTCGGCAGCATCGGTTACGAACGCCTCGGATACGCATACCTGATGGTAGTTGCCGGTAAGGATGCAGGGCAGGCCGCGCTGAATACGACCTGGGCCACGGGCGACGCGCTCCAATGGGCGCAAATGAACGACCCCAACATGCAGTACTTTTCCAAACGGGAAGGTCCCGTGTTGACTTATTATGACAACGACTTCTACTTGATAGGCGGCTTGGGTACCGACGGCGAGGCAAAAAAAGACGTGTACCGCTCATTAGACAGCGGCATTTCCTGGCAGGTTGCCGATACGATGTTGTACTTGCCCAAGGCCTATCCGGCGACAGGCTACGCTTCGGTAGCAGTGGACGCCGACAACTACATGTTTGTCTTTGGCGGGAAAACGAGCAAGGCCGCCAAGCATACCGACGCCATTTGGCGCGGCCGTATCACCCGTTTAGGTTTCGGAAAGGATAATTGACTTGGTGAAACGGCTTATGTCATGTTCCTTGCAACAACGGATTCTTCTGGCAACCCTCCTGGCCAGCTTGTCGCCCGCACTGGCTGCCCAGGAATACAAATATGAAATCGGCGGGATGGGGGGAATCGCCTCCTATATGGGCGACCTGAACAAGAACACGCCGCTAAAGGACATACAACCGGCCTTGGGCGGCATTTTTCGTTACAACCCCAATCTCCGTTGGGCTGTAAAGGCTAATTTGCTGTGGGGAAAAGTGTCCGGCTCCACGAAGGGCCTGGATGACCTGCTGCCGGACAACGCCCAGTTGTCGTTCGACCGCAATTTGTTCGAGCTGGGCGGGCAGATGGAATTCAACTTTTTCCCTTATAGCGACAAGTACGCGTACAAAGGTGCCAAGCGCATCTCCCCTTATGCCTTGGCGGGCTTGGGGCTAACGGTGGCGGCCGGGAACGGCAGCACTTTCGCCAGCCTGAACATTCCGCTGGGAGTGGGCGTAAAATACAAGCTAAGGCACCGCCTGAACCTGGGCTGCGAACTTTCTGTCCGCAAACTGTTCGGGGACGGGCTGGAGGGTAAGGCGCAACTGAACAATCCTTACCAAATCAGTGAAAACAGCGTCTGGAAGAACCGCGATTGGTATGTCTTCCTGCTCCTGTCGCTTACCTGGGACTTCGGCCTGCGCTGCGGCACGTGCAACAACAGCAATTTACCCTGAATTTAGCATAAAGATATAGGACATGTCATTGAAAGAGAACATAGACTTGCAGCGTTTACCCCACCATGTAGCCATCATCATGGACGGCAACGGGCGTTGGGCACAGGCACACGGCCAAGACCGCAGCCAAGGCCACCAGGAAGGCGTGGCCGCCGTGCGCCGCACCTTGAAGGGGGCTACGGCCATCGGATTGGAATACGTCACAGTCTATACTTTCTCGAACGAGAATTGGAACCGGCCGGAAGAGGAGGTGATAGCCCTGATGGAACTGCTTGTCACAGCCATCCGCCGCGAAACTGCCGAACTGATGGAAAAGAACGTGCGGCTCCTGGCCATAGGCAATCTGGAACGCCTCCCGCGCAAGGCTTATGACTGCCTGCAGGACTGCATCCGCCAAACGGCCGGCAATACGGGTACCAGTCTCGTGCTGGCGCTCAGCTATTCGTCACGTTGGGAACTGGCCCGGGCCGCCCGCCTGATGGCCGAAGACGCCCTCCGTGGAAAGTTGGCACCCGCCGACATCACGGAGCGCCGCTTATGCGACTACCTGACCACCAGCGGTATTCCCGACCCGGACTTGCTGGTGCGCACCGGCGGAGAAAAACGCATCAGCAACTTCCTCCTCTGGCAGCTTTCCTACACGGAATTATACTTCACAGAAACTTTTTGGCCCGACTTCGGGGAAGAAAAATTATATGAGGCCATCTTGCATTACCAGCAGCGCGAGCGCCGCTTCGGCAAGACCAGTGAACAAATAACCCACAAGAATCAATAGGATAAAAGATATGTATAAGAGGATAGCGCTGTTTTTCGTTTTTTTGTGTTGTGGCTGGGGCGCAGGAGCGCAGGCCGCTGCCGCAGGCCGGATATCCCTCGGCGATACCATCCAGACCCAGGCGGCCGATACCACCCGGCTGACGACCCCGCCCAGTGAAAAGCCTGTCATCTCCTATACCATGACGCCCAAGAAGTACAAGATTGCCCATATCGCCGTCAGCGGCTTGCCCAAAGGCTTGTACGAGGACTTCACCATCATCGGCCTTTCCGGCCTATCGGTGGGCGATGTCGTCTCCGTCCCCGGCGAAGAAATCACCGAAAGCGTGAAGCGCTTCTGGAAGCACGGCCTCTTCTCCGACGTGAAAATACTGGCCGACAAGATAGAAGGCGACAGCATCTGGCTGAACATCCAACTCAAGCAAAGACCGCGCGTTTCGGAAGTGCATTATAACGGCATCAAGAAAAGCGAAAAGGAAGAGTTGGCCAACCGCGTGGGCTTCCGCGCCGGCCTGCAAATCACCCCCAACCTTGTGGACCGCGCCAAAATCCTTATCAAGAAGTATTACGACGAGAAAGGCTACAAGAACGTGGACGTGAACATCCAGCAGAGAGATGACCTGGCCCATCCGGGGGAAGTCATTGTCGACATTAACATCGACAAGAACGAGAAGACAAAAATCGCCGGAGTCATCACCAGGGAGGCAATCGTCATAACGGCATCCATTGAGAACATAAAACAGACGGCCATAACGAAAGTGGCCACCGTGCGGAGGAGCTC
>JAISGW010000163.1 GCA_031262895.1 Tannerella sp.
GAAGAGCACGGGCATGCAGACCATCTTGTGGAAGTGCAGGGCTATGGGCAGGGGAACGCTCATGGCCAAGGCCGTGCCGATGCGGGCGGTGGCTACCTGCAAGCCCATGGCCAAAGCCAGCTCATGGCCGGTGAACCATTTGACGATGATTTTACTGACCGTGATGCCGGCCGTTTCGCAACCGACGCCGAAAGTGGCGAAGCCCAAGCAGGCCACCAACACCTGGTTGTGGATGCCGAAGGTCATGCCCGTATTCGTGAATAGGGGTGAAAGGGCGAAAGTCTTGATGGCGGCGCCGAGAACCATCAGGGAGCAGGACATCTTGCCGGTAAAGCGGACACCCTTCTTGTCCAATATCAAGCCCCCGATGACCAGCATGCAAAGGAAGACGTTGAAGTAACCGTACGAGCCGGTGAAGAACCCGTATTCCGAGGTGCTCCACCCCAATTCGTTTATGATCAGCTTTTGCATCGGGTTGATGCAGTCGGTGATGAAGTAACCGCACATCATCGTGAAGGACACGACTATCAAGGCCGTCCAACGTGCAGCCTTCGAGTCACTCAGTTTTCTTTGTATTTGCTCAGTCATATTTTAGGTATTAAATGTTGCTTAAGAGGTTTGTTTTTTATGGAGATATGCCATGGCTTCGGCCACCACGTAATGGCTACCGCTGACGAGCAGCAGGTCATCCGCGGCCGCTTCTTTCAGGGCTTGGGCGACGGCATCGCCCACCGTGGCTGCCGAAACGGCCTGCAAACCTGCATCCAGAGCCAAGCCGGCCAGTTCTTCCGCAGGCATGGCCCTGTGACTGTCCGCTTGGGTGAGGATATAAAGGATTCCTTTGGGCAAGCCGGCCAAAAGATGCAGTATGCCCGGCACGTCCTTGTCGGCGCAGAAGCCGGCCACGACGAGAATTTTGCCCTTTCGCCGGCGCCCTTCTGCTTCCAAGCGGCGGACAGTCCATTTCCAGGCACCCGGATTGTGGGCCACATCCAGCACGATGTCCGGATGATGGGCCACGGTTTCCCAGCGGGCATGAAGACCGGTCAATTCGCCGACCCGGGCAAAACCTTCCGCCACGGCTTCGGACTGTAAGGGCTTCGGCAGTTTCGTACGTAGTTCCCTAAGGGCGCAGAGCGCAGTCAGGGCGTTGGCCTTTTGGGGTTCTCCCGGCAGCTCGTAAGTCAGGCGGCCATAGTCAATGGAAGAAATTTGCCAGCGGCCTGCCGCATCAAGGACGGGAGCGACGTCGACAAGGCGGCACGCTTCTTGGGCAGCCACGACGAGGGACACCCCTTCTTCCGAGGCTTTCCGGCGGAAGACCGCCTCCACCGAGGCCGGCCCGGTGTCGCCGATAACAACGGGTATGCCCTTTTTGATGATGCCGGCCTTTTCAAAGGCTATCTTTTCGAGTGTGTTGCCCAATTGGGCGGTATGGTCGAGGCTGATGTTGGTGATGACACTCAGCAGCGGCCGGATGATGTTGGTGCTGTCCAAGCGCCCGCCCAAGCCGGTCTCAATGACGGCGATGTCGACGGCTTGTTTACGAAAGTAGGCGAAGGCCATCGCTGTGGCCACTTCAAAAAAGGAGGGGTGCACCCGCTCGAAAAGTGGGCGCTGCTTTTCCACAAAGTCGCAGACATAAGCCTCGTCGACCATTTCCCCGTTCACGCGTATGCGTTCGCGGAAGTCGAGCAGGTGGGGCGAGGTGTAAAGCCCCACCTTGTAGCCTGCCGCCTGTAAAACGGCTGCCAAGGTGTGGCAAACGGAGCCTTTCCCGTTGGTGCCGGCCACATGCAGGCTCGGATATGCGAGATGCGGATGACCCAAGGCTTCGTCAAGGGCTTCCATATTGCCCAATCCCGGCTTGTAGGCGGCGGCACCTACCTGCTCAAAAACGGGCGTACTGGCATAAAGGTAAGCTAAGGCTTCGTGGTAGGTCATGGCGTTTAAGCTTCCCCTTCCTCCTCCTCATCGCTTTCTCGCATATTATGGAAAACGTTCTGCACGTCATCGTCGTCTTCAAGCTTTTCGATGAGCTTCTCTATCGTTTCCCGCTGTTCGGGGGTCACTTCCTTATAATCTTGGGGGATACGCACGAATTCGGCGCTGTTGATTTCATAGTTGTTTTCCTCCAAATACTTCTGTATGGCGGCGTTTTGGGCAAATTCTCCATAGACGACGATTTCGCCGTCTTCCTCGTCCACTTCGTCCACACCGTAATCGATGAGTTCCAGCTCAAGGTCGTCCAAAGAAAGGCCTTCCTTTTTGGCTAAGCGGAAGACGCATTTATGGTCGAAAAGGAATTCGAGCGAACCGGTCGTGCCTAACGAACCGCCATGCTTGGTGAAATAGCTGCGGACATTGGCCACGGTACGGGTCGTGTTGTCGGTGGCGGTTTCCACAAAGATGGCAATGCCTCCCGGACCATAGCCCTCGTAGTTCATTTCCTTGTAATCGGTGTAATCCTTGGAAGTGGCTTTCTTGATGGCGCGTTCGACGTTCTCTTTGGGCATGTTCTCTTTCTTGGCCTGCTGCACGAGCATGCGTAGGCGCGCGTTGCTGTCGGGGTCGGAACCGCCGGCTTTAACGGCAATGGATATTTCTTTTCCTAACTTGGTGAAGACGCGGGCCATGTTGCCCCAGCGTTTCAGTTTTCTTGCTTTGCGGTATTCAAAAGCTCTTCCCATGAATTATCAATTATCAATTATTAATTATCAATGATGAGTTACCTCACTCTTTTCATCGTTGTTGTGCTCCCAGTTTTTGCTCCAGATTCGACTGTATCTTCTTCATGATGCTGTCGATTTGCTTATCCGTGAAAGGCTTTTCCTCGTTGAGGAGGTAGAAGCTGACGGCGTAGGATTTCTTGCCTTCGGGCAGGTTCTTGCCTTCATAAACGTCGAAGAGAACGATGTCCTTGAGGAACTTGCGCTCGCTGTCGCGGGCTGTTTTCTCGATGTCGGCAAAAGCGAGGGAACGATCGACGAGCAGTGCCATGTCGCGCTTGACCGGCTGGAATTTACCCAGCGGACTGAAGTTGACCTGGTTCTTGCCGGCTTCCTTCATCAGTTGCTTCCAGGAGAGTTCGGCGTAAAAGACGTCGGTGTCTACATCGGCAGCCTTGAGTAGGGCGCCTTGAAGGACGCCCCAGGTGGCTATGCGTTTGCCGCCCGCCGTCAGGATTTCCATGCCTTGGGCATAGACCTCGCTGGTGAAGGGCTGGTAGCTGAGCGCCTTGGCGGAGATGCCGAGGCGGCGGAAGATATTCTCCAAAGCGGCTTTCAGTTGGAAGGGCGAGGCCGCTTCGTCGGGATGCGCCCAGTTGTTCTCCACATACTTGCCGCTCAGCCAAAGTCCCAAGTGAAATTCCTCGCCGTAACCGGAAAGGATTTGGCCTTCCTTTTTCTTTTCAGCCTTATAATTATAGCAGTTGCCGAATTCGAAGAAGCGGAGGTTGGGGTTCTTGCGTTTTTCGTTGTGGCCGATGCTTTCCAGTCCGCCGAAAAGAAGTGTCTGCCGCATGACGCAGAGGTCGGTAGAGAGGGCGTTGAGCACACGCACGCACTGTGCCACAGGCCAGGTCTGCGAATGCTCGTAATAGGCCTGCTTGCTTAGCGAATTGTTCCATATTTCTTGGAAGCCCTCACCGCAGAGCTGCTCACTGATGATTTCCTGGAGCTTGTAACTTTGGTCGACGGCTGTCTTTTCCGTCAGGTTGGCGCGGAGGTTTTCACTCACCTCCACATTGTTATATCCGTAAACGCGGAGGATGTCTTCGATGACGTCCACGTCGCGTCGCACGTCGTAGCGGTAAGGGGGGACTTGCAGGCTCAGGCCTTCGGCCGTCTCGCCGACAATGGTGATTTCGAGACTCCCGAGGATGTCGCGGATGACGTCACGGGGGATTTGCTTACCGACGAGGGCGTCAATTTTGGCGAAGCTGAGTTCCACCGGATAGGAGGCCACGGGCTGCGGGTAGATGTCCTGCACAGGGCCACAGATTTCGCCTCCGGCCACTTCCTTTATCAAGAGGGCGGCACATTGCAACGCCCAGAGCGCCTGGTTGGGGT
>JAISGW010000226.1 GCA_031262895.1 Tannerella sp.
TCCAATTGGAGGCGAGGGCCACCGGTTGGAAAATCATTCAGGCGGCTATGGCGCCGGGGTTCCACCTCTTCCCATTCCGAACAGAGAAGTTAAGCCCGGCCGCGCCGATGGTACTGCCCAGAAGGTGGGAGAGTAGGTTGCCGCCGTTCCTTTTAGGGGTCGTGTCCGCAAGGGCGCGGCCCCTTTTTTCGTGCTATATCAAACTGATGCGCTCGTTTGTTGGGGCTGCGGATGCTTAAAATCCAAGGACTTGTTGCTTTGTTTCCTGCCAAAAAATACCATATTGCTGCAATTCTTTATTTATCGCCAATTTTTCATTTGTCATCAATATAAAATCGAATAAAAGTTTCCTACATTTGCTTCCCTATTGAAGACACTAAAATAAGAGAAGCAATTATGGAAAAACGGTCGATACCCTCAAGGGTGTTCCACTTTTACATGGAAGGCTTCCGCAGCATGACGCTGGGGAAGACGTTATGGCTTATTATCCTCATCAAGCTCTTCATTATGTTCTGCATCTTACGCCCTTTCTTTTTCCCCAATTTCTTGGGGCAGTTCAAGGGAGGGGCGGCCAAGCAGGCCTATGTCACGGAAGAATTGGTGCAACGTGCCCATCTGAGTTCTGGAGAATCTCATCCTTAAAACGACAAATATATGAACATTGACACTTCACTGATTGATTGGTCGCGGGCGCAGTTTGCCATGACGGCCATTTACCATTGGCTCTTTGTCCCCTTAACCTTAGGTCTGGGAGTCATCCAAGCCATCATGGAAACCATCTATTACAAGACGGGGAAGGACTTTTGGAAGAAGACGGCCCAGTTTTGGATGAAGGTATTCGGTATTAATTTCGCCATAGGCGTGGCTACCGGCTTGATTCTTGAGTTTGAATTTGGTACGAACTGGTCCAATTACAGCTGGTTTGTCGGCGACATATTTGGTGCCCCGCTGGCCATAGAAGGTATCTTGGCCTTCTTCATGGAAGCCACTTTCGTCGCGGTGATGTATTTCGGCTGGGGGAAGGTGAGCAAAGGCTTCCACCTGGCTTCCACCTGGCTTACCGTCGGTGGTGCGACGATTTCCGCCGTATGGATATTGGTGGCCAATTCCTGGATGCAATATCCGACCGGCATGACATTCAATCCGGATACGGTGCGTTCGGAGATGACGGACTTCTGGGCCGTCGCCCTTTCGCCCGTTGCCGTCAATAAGTTTTTCCATACGGCCGTATCCTCATGGATACTCGGTTCCGCCTTTGTTATGGGCATCTCCTGCTGGTTCCTGCTCAAAAAGCGCAACAAGGAGTTTGCCTTGGCCAGCATCAAGGTTTCTTCCATCTTTGGCTTGGTCGCTTCTTTACTGACCTTGTGGACGGGCGACGGTTCCGCTTACCAAGTGGCTCAGAAGCAACCCATGAAACTGGCTGCCATGGAAGGCCTTTACCAAGGCAAGAAAGATGCCGGTTTGGTGGGCTTCGGTGTATTGAATCCGGCCAAGACGGCTTATAATGACGGACAGAATCCCTTCCTCTTCAAGGTAGAGTTGCCTGGGATGCTTTCTTTCCTTGCCGAACGCAACCTGCATGATTTCGTGCCGGGCATTCAAGACCTGAGTGACGGCTATACCGCTGCCGACGGGACGCAGATGCCCTCGACGGCCGAAAAGATAGAAAAGGGCAAGGCGGCCATCCATGCTTTGGCCGAATACCGCTTAGCCAAGAAAGCCAACGACACGGCCAAGATGCAGGCTGCCCGCAGCCAATTGGAGGCCAATTTCCCCTATTTCGGTTATGGCTACCTGAAGTCGCCTGCCGACGCCATTCCGCCCATAGGCATCACCTTCTATGCTTTCCACGTGATGGTCATCCTCGGTTGCGCTTTCATCCTGCTCTTCATCATCTCTGCCGTTGTTTCGCACAAGCGCACTTTCGACAACAAGCGCTGGCTGCAGAAGGTCTGCCTTTGGGCGATCCCCTTTGCTTACATTGCCGGCCAAGCCGGTTGGATGGTGACGGAATTCGGCAGGCAACCTTGGACCATAGAAGGCCTCTTGCCTACTTCGGCGGCCGTCTCCGACCTTTCGGCCGGTAACGTGCGGCTGACTTTCTTCCTCTTCCTCATTCTCTTCGCCATCCTCTTGGTCGCCGAGATACGCATCATGGTAAAGACCATCCAAAAAGGCCCTGACACCCTCGTTGTACAACAATAACTTAAATAAACAGACATCATGGATAGTACGTATATTTTATTGCAACATTATTGGTGGTTTGTCATATCCCTGCTGGGTGGCCTGTTGGTTTTCCTGCTCTTCGTACAAGGCGGCCAATCCCTGCTTTTCCAAATCGGGAAGACCGAGTTGCAGCAGAAGATGCTGCTCAATTCTACCGGTCGCAAATGGGAGTTCACCTTCACGACGCTGGTCACTTTCGGCGCGGGCTTCTTTGCCTCCTTTCCCCTTTTCTATTCGACCAGCTTCGGCGGCGCCTACTGGGTTTGGCTGTTGATTTTGGCCTGCTTCGTGCTGCAAGCCGTTTCCTACGAATACCAGGCCAAGAAGGGAAACCTGCTTGGCAAGAAGACGTATCAGGTATTCCTCATCTTGAACGGCATCCTCGGCCCTGTCCTGCTGGGCGCCGCGGTAGGCACCTTCTTCAATGGGGGTAATTTTACGGTGAACAAGGCGGGCATTACCGACCTGAACAGCTTGCCCATTATTTCTTCCTGGTCAACCTACCACGGGCTGCAGCTCCACGGCTTGGAAGCTGCCCTGAATATATGGAACCTCCTTTTGGGACTGGCTGTTTTCTTTCTCTCGCGCGTCCTCGGACTGCTTTATTACATCAATAATATTGCCGACGACGAGATATGCGGCCGCGCCCGCAAACAGCTCCTGCCCGAGACCGTTCTTTTCCTCGTCTTCTTCCTGAGTTTCCTGATTCACCTGCTCGTGCAAGATGGCTTCGCGGTCAATCCGCAGAGCAAGGAGATATTCATGCAACCCTATAAGTATCTGTTGAACTTTGTAGAGATGCCGGCCGTATTGGCCATTTTCCTCGTGGGTGTGGTCGGCGTTCTTTTCGGCATAGGCAAGACCCTTTTCAGCCAAGGCTTCCACAAAGGCATCTGGTTCGCAGGTGCCGGCACGGTGCTCACCGTCCTGGCCTTGTTGCTTTGCGCCGGGTGGAACAATACGGCATATTATCCTTCTTTAGCCGACATGCAAAGTTCGCTCACCATAGAGAACAGCTCCTCCAGCATTGTCACGCTGAAAGCCATGAGTTACGTTACCATTCTCATTCCATTTGTGTTGGCTTATATCATTTACGCTTGGAGGGCATTGGACCTGCATAAGATCAATGCTTCGGAAATGAAAGAAAGTGAACACGCGTATTAATAATTACCTTAAGTTTTTTCCTTCATTTGAAAAAGGCGGAACGGGACGAACTCCGTTCCGCTTTTAGTTTTTAAAAAAGGAAGCATGACTTTTTCGTTCAAAAGTTCCATGTTTACACTGCATAAGTTCCACATTCTTGAAAAAATGTGGAACTTATTTTTGGAAGTCTTTGAGGAATTCGTAAGTGGCTTGTTGTGCGCGAAGTGGCGGACGTTCGTCGTGTTTGAAATGGTTTACTAAGTTGCCGTCAATGAAACAGGCCTTGACGTTGTCGCGCAACTGCAATTGAAGGAGATGAAGCACTTCCGCCTTGATGCGCGGGTCAAGGATGGGCGCGGCCGCCTCAATACGACGTGAGAGATTGCGCCGCATCCAGTCGGCCGAGGAAAGGAAAAGGTCTTCCGCTCCGTCGTTGTAAAAATACCAGACCCGCGCGTGTTCGAGGAACATGTCGACGATGCGGGTAAGATGGATGTTCCGGCTGTACGGGCGGCCCGGTGCCAGGCAGCAGATGCCCCGCACGATAAGGTCGATTTGCACACCCGCTTCGGAAGCGCGGTACAGTTCGTCTATCATATCCTTGTCGTGCAGGCCGTTCATCTTGAGTAGGATGTAAGCCTTGCGTCCTTGGGCGGCATGTTCTATTTCCCGATGAATCATTCGCTTCAGTGCATCGGTCATGTTGAAACGGGCTACCAGTAGTTGGCTGAAATGGGGTGTCCGTGTGCGGTCTTCGAGGAAGTCGAAGAGGCTGGCCACGTCGGCCACCAACTCGCTTTTTTCCGTCATCAGCACCAAGTCGGAATAAACTGCCGCCGTCTTCTCGTTGAAATTGCCCGTGCAGATGCAGGTGATGCCGGGCAAGCCTTCCTTGCGGAGGATGAGGGCCACTTTGGCGTGCACTTTCAGGCCGGGCAGGCTGTAAATGATACGCACGCCGGCCTCTTTCATCCTTTCGGCGGCGCTCATGTTGTTCTCTTCGTCGAAGCGGGCCTTGAGTTCTACGAAGACGGTCACCCGCTTGCCCGCCCTGGCGGCGGCAATCAGGCGGTTGATGACGGCCGAATGCTCGGCTACACGGTATTGGGTGATTTTGATTTCCTCCACCGAGGGGTCTTCGCCCGCTTCCTGCAGGAGGCGCAGCAGGTAATCGAAGCGTTGGTAAGGGAAATGCAGCAGGCAATCGCTGTTTTTCAGGGCACCGGAGACTGTATAGGCGTTTTCCAACTGCGCGACCGGCAACGGCTCCGGCGGGATGCGCTCCAAGGACGGGCCTATGGGATTGGGGAACTGGGCCAGGTCTTGCAGGTTGAGGTAACGGCCGCCCTCCGCCAAGGCGTCGGCATGTACGTGGAAGGCCTTGCAAAGGAAGTCCAGAAAATCGGGCGGCATTTCGCGGTCATACATGAAGCGGCTCAGGTCGCCCAACTTACGCAGTTTCAATTTGCGGCGTATGTCGTCCACGATGCCTGCCCCGCCCTTTTGCTCGTCGAAAAAGATGTCGGCGTCGCGGGAAATCTTGATGCTGAAGCAGCTTTCCACTACATAACCGGGGAAAACGAAGGGCAGGTTGGCGCGTATGATGTCGTCTACAAACATGATGTAAGCCTTGCCCCCATGCGCAGGCAGCTCGACGAAGCGGGGTGTCTTGGTATAAGGAATCTTCAGCAAGGCATATTGGAAGGGGCCGGTAAGCTCCTCGCTCCCCGGACGGAGGCGCTTGCGCATACGTGCCACCAGATACAGGCGGCGGTCGCGGATGAAGGTGCGCAGTTCGCCGGGTTGCAACAATACCGGCGTCAGGAAGGGGAAGACCTCCTCGTTGAAATAGTTACGCACAAAGGTTTCGTGGAAAGGCTGCGGCTTGCTGTCGGGGTAAAGGTAAATGCCCTGCCGTGAAAGTTCCGGGCGGATTTCCTCGTTGAAGATGCGATAGAAGTCCTGCTCCTGCCGGTGTACCTCGGCGGTGATTTGCTCCAGCGTCTCCCGCGCTTCCTCAGCACTCTCGTCCACATTGCGGGTCTTTAAAAGGACGCCCCTGTGCTCGGCTACCCGTATCTCGTAGAATTCTTCGAGGTTAGAGGAGTAAATAGACAGGAAATGGATGCGCTCGTAAAGCGGCAGGCCGGCGTCTTCCGCTTCCAGCAACACGCGGTAATTGAACGAGAGCCAGCTCACGTCGCGCTTGAAATATTCGTATGCCGTTAGTCCGTTTTCCATTCTATCCTCCACAGCTTGGCAAAGATAAGCATTCTGCGTAAACCGTATTCGCCCTTGTAAAGTGCGGCTTTCAACGGAAACAACTGCCAATTCGGCGGTTTTTCGCTTTGATTTGTCTTATTTGGCGACATTTTGTCTCATTACGGCCAATGGTATTCTTTTTGCTCATCAGATAGCGAATTTGAAAAAGAACAATTAAAGATAGGAGATAAGGAAAATGTTACCATTAAGACGTACAAATTGGTTACCCAGTGTTTTCAATGACTTCTTTGGAAACGAGTGGATAGAAAAGAGTAACTCGGCCAATCCGGCCGTGAACATCCTGGAAAGCGACAAAGCTTACATCGTTGAAGTCGCTGCTCCGGGTCTGACGAAAGACGACTTCCACATCGACCTGCACGATGACAATCATCTGGAGGTTTCGATGGAGAAGCGGGCGGAAAAGAAGGAAGGCGACGAGAAGAAGTTCCTTCGTCGCGAGTTCTCCTACATGAACTTCCGCCAGAGCCTGCTCCTTCCCGACAACGTGGACTGCGAGAAGATAGACGCCGCTGTAAAAGACGGCATCCTGACCATCAACATCCCGAAACGGAAAGAGGAAGAAAAGGAAAGCGCACCGAAACAAATCAACATTCATTGATGTGCCCTGCGAGGGCTGGGGCTTCCCCTTCCCTTGCAAACAAAAAGAAAGGCGGCTACCCTAACAGGGTGCCGCCTTTCTTTTTGTTTGTCCCGCGGACTAAAGCGTCAGCCAGTTTTTGATGGCTTCGACCAGCTCCTGGTTTTCTGTGGCGCGTCGGGTGCAGAGGCGGAAATAACCGGCGTCAAGCCCCTTGTAGTTGGCGGCGTCGCGGATGAGGATGCCGTGCTGCTTCATCAAGTATTGTTTCAAATCGGCCGCCGTGCCTTTCTTGAGCCTTACGAGGAAGAAAGGAACGGCCGTAGGCAGCACTTCCAAACCCTCCAGCTTGTTCAGTTGATAGATAAAGTCGGCCGTTTCGCGTTGCCACTTGCGTATGGGCAGGGTAAATTGCGCGGGATGGATGAGGATGTATTTGCTGGCTTCTATGGCCAGGGTGTTGATGGACCAGGGAATGATATATTTGCCTACGGCCTTGACGAGGGCGGGCGTTCCTACGAGGTAGCCCACGCGCAGGCCGGGTACATTGTACGCCTTGGAGATGGAATGCACCAGGACAAGGTTTTTGTTCGCCTTCAGGTCGGAAGGACGCAGCAGCTCTTCCGTCGTGAAGGCCGCGTAGGCCTGGTCGATGATGAAAGTGGTATGCGGATTTTCCGCTATAAGCTTCAGCAGTTCCTGGCGGCGTATCAGTTTGCCGTCGGGGCTGTTGGGGTTGCCTATCCAACAGAAATCCTGCCCCTTGAGGTCGAGCTTGTCCAAATCTTCCTGGTTGGGGAAGAAGCTGAGCGTATGCCCGTGCAGGCGGCAGGCGTCTTCGTATTCGGAAAAAGAAGGCGTAAAGATGGTCGACTTGGCGCCGTGAAAGGCCTGCGCCAGCAAATAGAAGGCGGAGGTGGAGCCGTTGGTGACGAGCACATTGTCCTCCTTTACTTCGGCACGGCGCGCCAAAAGTCGGCGGAGGCTGCCCGCATCAGGTTCCGGATAGCGCGATACCAGACCGCATTGGGCAATGAGGTGTTCGTTGAACTTACCCAAATCCACCCCCCGCCAGATGTTCGAACTGAAATTGATGCGCACTTCCTGCTGGAAGTTGTAGAAATCGTCGCTATGGCCAAACAACATGTGCTATACGTTTTAGAGTTGTGATAAAAAAGCGGGCAAAGTTACGATTATTTCTGTTTGGAAGAATCGGGCGCGGCAGGGGCTTCGTTGACGGGGAATATGCCTGTGGAATTGAAGATGCGGTAATCTGTAAGGGATTGGTTGGAATCGAAGCCCACGCCGGTAAGCACCTTGTCGCCTTGTTCGATGCGGATGTATTGGTCTGAATAGATGCGTTCTTTTTTCTGGTCCCAGTAGATGAGCGAGGTGGAGAAATGGTCGCCGTCCACGTTCTGGAGTTCCACATGCCCGATGCCTTTCCAGAGTTCCTGGCGTTCGTAATAGTAAGCCGTGTCGGCTTTGATGCTGGCCTTGACATGGAAGAGGGTGTCGAATTGTTCAAGGTAAAGGCCTTCGGGGAAATACCAGTAGGGTTCGGTGGCCTTGCCGTACATCAGCCAGAGTTTGGCTTTGGCTCGGTAGCGGGTGACACCGGAGTCGGAGACAAGGGTGGAGACGTCGGTCGTTTTCATCGTGTAGCTATGTTGCGGGTCGAAGCGGACGGCTACCGTTTGCTGTTTCTCGCCCGAACAGGCTGCAGCAAAAAATAAGAAAGACACGGCGACAACCGGAAGGGTTGTCGCCATGCCACTGAAAAAAGGGATATGGAAAATGGTCTTGGCCAAGTTATTCCTGCTTGCCTTTGACGATGACTGTTTCGCCAATCCAGCCACCCACGGTGAAGGCTTTACCCTCACCAAGTTTCGGGTGCATGAATACTTCCTCCTTGGTGGGGAAATACTTGCTGTAAGCACTGATGAGCTTGTTGGCATCGTCGGCGACGCTGGGGTCAACCTGGCGCGCCTTCAAGAACTTGTCGACGGCGGCGATGAAAACGGTCTTCACCAGCACGGGGTCATTCGGATAGATGGACTTGGCCGTAGAGGCGTACATCTGTCCGATAAGAATATAAGCCGGTCCCATGGTAGGTTGGAGCTTAATGGCTTCCTGGGCGTACTTGCGCGCTTCGGAATATTTCTTCTGGTCGAACAGCATGGCGGCAATTGCATAGTTGTCTTGCGCCTTGAGGGTATCGACGGTTTCCATGTTGATGGACTGCTGGAAGAGCTGGATGGCGCCTTCGTAGTCTTTGTCGCGCACATCCTTTCGTGCCAAACCGCGGGCGGCTTCGGCCGAAGGCTCTATCTTGTAAGCGTAAGTGGCAGCCGCATAATAGGCGTCCGTTTCGGTGCAACGCATCCGGCGGAACAAGGTGATGGTCTGTTTCAACCACTTGAGGTCGGTCTTGTTGGCTTCCACCTTAGGACCGTATATCTTCTGTAAGGTGGCGCAGTCGGCGGCGCCGCTGTTGGCGAAGCCGTTGTCAAGGCCCGTCTTCATTTCCTGCAGGACGGTCTTTTCCTTGCCGCTGGCATTGGCCAATTGTGCATCGTAAATGGCCGAGCATTTCAGGTAATCCTGGATATAATTGGCTTTCTGGTTGGGGTCGGCCACCATCAGCTGGTTGGAAGCAAACATATAATAGGAAATGGCCAGCGGGTCGCATTTGTCGCCGAATTTGTCGACCGCCTCTTTTGTCCAGGCATAAACCAATTTCGGGTCGGCCTTATCGCCGAGGCGTGTCACATAATCCTGTGCCTTTTTGGCCAAAATCCAAGAAGTCCCGTATCTGGGGTCGTTGCCGAAATATTTGATACGTTGGTCGTAAACGGCCAGCAAGTCTTTCATCAAGGCAGCCTTCTGTGCCGGGTCCGTAGCCTGGTCATATTCCCAGCCCACGATGCGTACGCCGTAGAGGTAAATATCCTTTATGGCGGCAGGGCATTCGTTATACGCTATTTTCCAGAAGGGCAGGGCATCCTTATAGTCCCCGTTTTTTGCGTAAGGGACAAACAAGCTGATGTTCGTGATGCAACGGACGCTATCTTGCCCTGAGCCGAAGCGTGTGCCGTTGTCTACCCCCTTTTGGGCGAAGGCGGCTGGCATCCCCAGCAAGGAGCCGGCTGCGAGCAGCAAACATACTTTGATTTTCATACACTTATTCGTTTTATGATTTGAAGTCTGTAGATTAGTCCACTTTGAATTTGAAGAACCAACGTTCATTGAAGGTGTAATTCACGCTGATACGGAAGTATTGCTCCCGGATGAGTGTGGGCGCATCGGGGTGAACGTTTACGTATTCGAGTCCGATATTCAGGAGCGAGCGGTTGTCCATCAGCGGCAGACCGAGGCCGATACCGGCACCCCATTCATCATAGCTGGCCCCTTTAATCTTCAGGTACGAGTTGCTGTAATGCAGGCCGGCCCTGTAACGAACCTTGTGCAGGTAGTTTTCCCCTACGTATGCGGGGATATATTCTATACCGCCGCCCAAGCGGAGGAGGTTCTTGAATTCGTCCTTTTCATCGAAGAAACGGGCGTTCTTCCAGGTCTGGTAACGTACGTCGGCCGCCACGGTGAGCTTATTACGGTTCACGAAGGAAAAGCCGAAGCCGTAAGTATTGGGTAAATCGAAGGCATGGTTTTTCGACAGGGACAGGGTATCCAGTTCGGAGGTTGAACCGGCCGCCACCGTGGTGATGTCGGAAGAGGTTGTATGCAGGCGTTTGGCCGGCGAATAGGCCAGGCCGAAGACGAGGCTTTTGGTCAAACTCAGGGGATGGGTGTATTGCAGGCCGAAGTCTAATTTCAGGTCGCTCACGCTCAGCGACTGTACCCGCGTAGGGGAACTGGCGCCCGTGGAGGAAATCGACAAGGTTTGCTGGTAGTTATTTGCTCCGAAGAGGTAGCCCACATTGGCGCCTAAGGACAGGCGTTTCTTCCAAATATCAAAGGCGCCGCCCACATAGATTTCGCTCAAACCGCCCGTCCCTGTGTACAAGGTCGTGGATGTAAGGCCGTCGGTAGTGGAAGTGGTGGAATAATTGTAGCCCACGTAGGAAAAAGGCAACAGGCCGGCCGAAAGGGCGAGCCTGCGACTTACGGGGAACTGCAAGGCGATGTATTCGAGGTTGCCGTTCAGATGTTTCTCTTTGTTAAGGCCGTCGTTGAACCAGGACATTTGCCCGGCTACGCCGAAATCGAAGAGGAAAGTGAGGGAATCGATGCTGGTATAGGAAGCCGGGTTCATGGGATTGATTCCTTTGTTGGAACGCAAGCCATAACCAACCCCGCCCATGGCGCGTCCGGCTCCGAAAGATTGGTCTGCCAAGCCTCCGTATCCATAACGGGTATAAGGGGAGTTCGTGTTGTTTTGTGCCGATAAGGGGGCGACGGCAGCTCCTATTATAACAAGGCCTGTAATCCACCTAATTGATTTCCACATTATATTCCAAGATTCGATTCAATCCTTTCAAAACCAGATTCGCATCCGCAAAGGTGGCGTTTTTTAGCTTGTTTTCAAAATAAAACGAATGGCCCCCTGTTAAAAAAATGAAAAGATCCGGGTAGCTTTCCCGCAGTTCCCGGATGTATCCGTCCATCTCGTAACGGATGCCTTGGGCCACGCCGGCCTGTATGGCGCTCAGCGTACTGTCGCCGAGGAGCGGCGGCGCAGGGGCGGCTTCGACTAAGGGAAGGGCGCTGGTGAACTGGTGCAAGGCCCGGAAGCGCGTGCTCATGCCGGGCGAGATATTTCCTCCGCGATAGAAGCCGGAAGCCTCGACCAAATCGTAGGTGATGGCTGTTCCTGCATCAATGACAAGGATGTCGCGTCCGGGCTGTTGGGCAATGGCTCCCGCAACGGCCGCCAGGCGGTCTTTCCCCAAGGTGACGGGGGTACGGTAGCCGATGCGCAGGGGCGGCGGCAGGGGAGTGTCTGCTTCCAAGATAAGGAAGAAAGGCAGTCTTTGCCTGAGCCAGTCGGCCATTTCCTCGTTTATCCCCACCACGGAGGAGAGTATGCCCCGCGTCAGGCCGTAGCGGGCGAACAAAGGTTCCAATTCAAGGGGAGAGAAGCGCTTGTGCGCTTCGACAAGCATAGGGTGGTCTCCTTCGCAAACGGCCAATTTGGTTGCGGAGTTGCCCTGTTCGATGAGAAGGTTCATGCGCGCTTATTTCGCATAGCTGACCGCTCGGGTCTCGCGGATGACGGTGATTTTCACTTGTCCCGGATAGGTCATTTCATCTTGTATCTTTTTGGCGATTTCGTTCGACAGGTTCTCTGTTTCCTTGTCGTCTATCTTGTCGGCACCGACAATGACGCGCAACTCGCGCCCCGCCTGTATGGCGTAGGTCTTGACTACGCCGGGGTAGGAGAGGGCCAACTGCTCAAGGTCGTTCAGCCGTTTGATATAGGCTTCCACGATTTCGCGGCGGGCGCCGGGGCGGGCGCCGGAAATGGCGTCGCAGACCTGGACGATAGGAGCCAGCAAGGTTTGCATTTCCGTTTCGTCGTGATGAGCGCCTACGGCATTGCAGATGTCGGGCTTCTCCTTATATTTCTCGCAGAGTTTCATGCCGAGGATGGCATGCGGGAGTTCCGGCTCGTCGTCGGGCACCTTGCCTATGTCGTGCAGCAGGCCGGCACGTTTGGCTTTCTTGGGATTCAGGCCCAGTTCGGCGGCCATCACGGCGCAGAGGTTGGCCGTTTCGCGGGCGTGCTGCAGCAGGTTCTGCCCGTAGGAGGAGCGGTATTTCATCTTGCCGATGATGCGTACCAGTTCGGGATGCAGCCCGTGCACGCCCAAGTCAATGACGGTGCGCTTGCCGGTTTCTACCACCTCGTCTTCCACTTGCTTGCGTACTTTATTGACGACTTCCTCGATGCGTGCGGGATGGATACGGCCGTCCTGCACGAGCTGGTGCAGGGCCAGACGGGCCACTTCGCGGCGCACGGGGTCGAAGCCGGAGAGGACGATGGCCTCGGGCGTGTCGTCGACTACGATTTCAATGCCGGTGGCAGCTTCCAAGGCGCGGATGTTGCGGCCTTCGCGGCCGATGATGCGGCCTTTTATCTCGTCGGAGTCAATATGGAACACGGTTACCGAATTTTCTATGGCCGTTTCCGTGGCCACACGTTGGATGGACTGGATGACAATTTTCTTGGCTTCCTTATTGGCCGTCATCTTGGCTTCGTCCATGATTTCGTTCACGTAGGAGACAGCTTCCGATTTGGCCTCTTCCTTCATGGATTCCAGTAGCCGTTCCTTGGCTTCCTCGGCCGACAGGCCGGAAAGGATTTCTAATTGTTCGGTCTGGCGGGCGTGCAACTTGTCGAGTTCCGCCTTCTTCTTTTCCACCACTTCCAATTGGGCCGAAAGATTCTCCTTCGCCCCGTCGAGTTCCGCGTTCTTGCGCGAGAGGTCTTCGTGTCGCTGGTTGAGCATCATTTCCTTTTGCTTCAGGCGTGCCTCGGCCGACTGCAGCTTGGCATTGCGGGCGGATACCTGTTTTTCCAGGTCGGCTTTCAGGTTAACGAACTTCTCCTTCACTTCAAGGAGCTTGTTTTTCTTGATGACTTCGGCCTCCTTCTCCGCTTCCGCGAGGCGGCCGGCGAATTTCTGCTTGAATACGAAGCGGGTGCTCAGCCACACCAGCGCCCCGCCCACAAGCAAGGCCACTATTGATGCTATGATTGT
Source organism: Tannerella sp. (assembly GCA_031262895.1). Classification (GTDB taxonomy): domain Bacteria; phylum Bacteroidota; class Bacteroidia; order Bacteroidales; family Tannerellaceae; genus JAISGW01. The sequence goes on from JAISGW010000226.1 coordinate 12,958, forward strand.
TGTCATTTGTCTGCGATTATGATTTTACTTTGATGTGTATTTAAATGTTTATACTGTTTGCGCTTTTGAGGTAGTTTTCTATTTCCGATGTCAGCTTCCTGATCCCCTCGGCCAGCGGGCGTGTATCCTTCTTTTGTTCTAAGTAAAGTTGCTCTTCCGCCAGGCGGAAGGCCACCATGGCGAGGATATCCTGCGTGTCGGCCGTGCCAGCGTATTTTGCCCTGCAACGTTCGTATTTGATGCCGAGCTGCTTGGCGGCTTTGCGCGTCATCTCCTCCTCGGCCAGGTTTATCCTCATGGGATAGGTCTTGTCTGCTATATGAATGCTTATCCTTTGCTTCTTGTTGTCCATCCGCTCAGCCGTTCAATACGGCGATACACTTGTCCACTTCTTTCACCAGGTCGGCCAGCCGTTTTTTCGCGCCCTTGAGGTCCGTCTTGCCGGCGGATATCGCCTGCGCCGTTACTAACCGTTTATATTTGGTTTCCCATGTCTCGAGGTTTTGTTTGGCTTGCCGTAGTTCCTCTTCTTTGGCTTTCAGGGAAGCATCCAATTCATCTATCTTGCGTCCCCGCTCGTCGCAAAGTCGCAATAAATCATGAATTCGTACCCCTAAAACGGCCAGCCATTGTCCTTCTTCCTCGGTCATCTTCCGCCAAATTCCTGACAAAAGTAAACGATTGCTTTGAGAATACCAACAAAGCCGCAGATATTCCCCGAAAAACCTTAGTGGGGAACAAAGGGAGCCGCCTTTTAATCTTCCGTCTGTGTGCTCCCGGTGGAGGAACCTCCGCTTTTAAGGTCGTCGTTGGAAATGCTGCGTTTCACCTTCTTGATGGTCCCTTTCAAGGTGCCGAAGCGGTAGGAAACACGGAAGCGGAAATCGCGCATGGGCTGGTAGTTGACGCTGTACTGGCGGAAGGTGTCGCCTTCCGTTGTGTTGGTGTACTTCTGGTTCTTTACGAAGGGGCTGTTGCAATAGATGGCGATGGTGAGCCGCTTCTTGAGGAAGCTCTTGTTGAGGGAAATGCCGTGGAAGTAGAAGCTGCTGCCCTGGCCTTGCAGTTGCACGCTGGGCGTGAAGTAGCCGCCGTTGAGGGTGATGGCGAAGTCTTTCGGCAGGCTGAACTGGGCATTGGCGAACAGACGGCCTGCGAAACCGCTGTTGGAGATGGCCTCGGTACCGTTGGTACCTTGCAAGTCGGTGTAATTAATGCCGCCGTTGAGCGAGATGTTGAAGAACTTCACCGGACTGTAGCGCCCGTAGAGGAAAAGGCCGGTGTTCTGGTTATGCCCCATGTTGGCGTAGGTCGTATTGTTGATGCCGTTCTCGTCGACGAAAGTGTACGACTGTATGGCATTGTTGACGAAGCGGTAGCTGAGGTTGGCGTTGAAGTTGACCTTCGCCGTGAACAGGCTGTAGTTGAGGTTCAGCCCGTGGCTCTTCTCGGCTTCGAGGTTCGGGTTGCCGTAAGAGATGTTATAGGGGTTGGAATTGTCCACGTAAGGACTGAGATACCAGATGCCCGGGCGCGAAATGCGCATGTTGTATCCGAGGCGCAATTGCTGCGTCGTGCTGATTCTATAAGATACGGTAGCGCTCGGCACGAGGTTGAACATGTTGTCGCTGAAATTTTCTTCGGGCGCATCGGCATACTTCACCTTCAGGGCGGTGCCTTCGGCGCGCAGGCCGGCTTTGAAGCCGAACTTCTTGTACCGGATGGCGTAAGCCAGATAGGCGGAATAGATTTGCTGCCGGTGTTTGAAGTCGTTCAGCAAACTGCTCGCCGGGTCTTTCACCCAGCCGCCCGTTGCGGCGTCAAGAATACGTTCCTTGGTGTTGCTGTTGTTTTGCCGGAGGATATACTTGAGGCCGGCTTCCAGCGTATGTCCTTTGAAAAGCGGGGTGGTATAGTCTACCTGCAAGGTATGCTCGTTGGTATAGGCGTCGTTGACATTCCATTTCGGGAAGCCGGAGGCGTAGGGGTAGTCTACGGTGTCGGAAAGGAAGGTCTTCGTCTTGCTGTCGTTGGGCGTGTTGCTGAAGCGGTAGGAAACCGTCAAGGTCTCGTCCTTCTTGTGCATGTTATGCTGGTAATCCACGTTCACGTCGGTGCCGCCGAAGGTGGGTTTGCCCATCATGTTTTTCTTGTATTGGTAAGGGGTGAGCGCCACGCCATCGGCCGGCGTCATGGCCACCTGCTGTTCCGTCTTTTGGGTCATATTGCCGTTGAAGATATTGGCGCCGACCGTCAGGAGGTTGAGCGAGTCTATTTCGTAGCTGGCCTCCAGCGAGCCGAACTGGAAGGCGCCGTAGCTTTTGCTGCGCCCGTCGCCGCGCTCCGTGTTGCCGTAAGTGCCGTATTGCGTGTTCTCGTAGTGGCTTTCCGTCCAAGGATTATGTTGGTAATTGTAATTGTAATTGGCCGTCAAACCCAGCTTGCCGATTTTTGTCGTGAAATAAGCACCCGCGCCGGCCCGTCCGAGGGCAGAGACCGTGGCGTTCACCGTGCCCGTATAGCCCTGCATGGCGTTTTTGACGGTGATGATGTTGATGATGCCGCCCACGCCTTCGGCGTCATACTTGGCGCCCGGGTCGGTGATGACTTCGATATTCTTCACCTGGCTGGCCGGCATGCTCTTCAGCACGTCGGAGGCATTGCTCGAGGAGAGCATGTTCGAAGGCTTGCCGTTGAGGTAAATCTTAAAGTTGCTGGAGCCTTTCAATTGTATATTGTCTTCGCCGTCGACGGTGACCATGGGCACCTTGCGGAGCATGTCGAGCGTGTTGTTGGTTTGCGATTCCGGGTCTTCCTGCAGGCTGTAGGTAATCTTGTCCAAGTCTATCTTGACTAAGGGCTTTTGCGCCGTGACGGTCACGTTGCCGAGTGCCTGCTTCTCGTCGTCCATGAGGATTTTCCCCAAGTCCAGCACCTTGGCCTTGGCCGTTAGGGTGACTTTGACCTTTTTCGTCTTCATGCCGACCGACTGGAAGGTGACTATGTAAGTGCCGGGCGCCTTCATGGGAAGGGTGAACAGTCCGTCGCCGTCGGCGGCCATCATGGCTATCGTTTTTTCCGGGTGCGTCGTCGAGGCAATGCCCAGCGTGGCATACGGGAGCGTCTCCTGTGTCAGGGAGTCGACGAGCTGGCCTTTCAGGGAATAAGCGGCCTTGCCCGTTTGCGCAAATAGGGAAGAAGTGAAAAAAAGAAATCCCCAAAGAAGCAGGGGAAGAATTGCGTGCTGTTTCATCTTGTTCAGTTCGTAGGTGACTATCATTGTGTTGGTGACCCGGGTGGGATTCAAACCCACGACCTTCAGAACCGGAATCTGACGCTCTATTCAGCTAAGCTACCGGGCCATTGCGGGCGCAAATGTAATACATCTCTTCCGCCTCGCCAAGAAAAGAGCTTAATTCATCCTTATCCCCGCAAAAAAGAGGGGCGGCTTAGGCTTCCAACGGAGGCGTTCCATAGTTTTTTTCTGTTTCGTCACCAGCCGCAAGCCGGTGTTCCACAGCGTGATGCAGGTGACAAGGGCTTTCGTCACCGACCTGTTCCGGGTCGCCCTGGCTGCCGTCCTTCCCCGCCGCAAAAAAGCAGGGAGTTTTTGCGAAAACATGGAACTTTTAGCAGCCAAAAGTCCGATGTTTTTTCAAAAATGTGGAACTTATTTTTTAGGATTTAGTAGTTAGGAGACAGGAAGCAGCAGTATGTGGAATACTATCCCGCTAAATATGGCCGCCAAAACGTTAAGTTACGGGCGCAAGACGTTGAATTTTCACCGCAAGACGTTGAATTTTCACCGCAAGACGTTGAATTTTCGCGACGGGACGTTGAATTCTCGTCGCTCGCACCGGAGGCCGGAAATAAGTGCGGTGACGAAACCTTCTGTCATGCCTAAATAGTTGAATATTAATAGGTATGACGAAGTGATATAAGGATGGAAAACTTTTTTTGTCCACCAAAATCAGGAACGAAACAAGGTCTTGCCGGTACCTTTGCTTATCCCGGCAAGACCTTGTTGTCTTATTTCAGTGTGCTACGGCATCTGCTCTATGGAGAGGCTGCCACCCTGCTTGGTGAAGATGGTATTTGTCCAGGCGGGATACTTCTGTATATCCGCGTAGATATGCTCCAAGTTTACCGTCGAGAAAAATATGTCTGTATAGTTTGAAGGAGCGGGCGTCGCCGACGGGTCTTCATCTTGGCCTGAGTGTGCGGCAAATTGCGGCTTGTCGCCCAGGAATGTGATGGTCTTGATTGTGGTGCAATTCCTAAGTACATCAAGTCCTATATAGGTCAGGTCGGCGGGCAGCGTCAGGCTTTCCAAAGACGAGCCGGCAAAGGCATAGGCGCCTATTTTATCCATGCTTTCCGGAAAGATGACCTTCTCCACTGTACTACCGGCGAAGGCAAAGCCCCCAATCTTTTTCAGACCTTCGGGGAGAATGACCTTCGTTATCGTAGTGTTGCGATAGAAAGGCAGGGCGGCCTTTGCTACATCATCATCTCCTCCGAAATCATTCTGCAAATCCACATTCTCTTTCCCTATGGACAACACCGGTACGCCGTCGAGTTCGGCTGGGATGCTTACCGTAGCCTCCGAGCCGGCGTAATGGCCGAGCGTGCCGGTGGCAACGTCGAAGGCGAAGGGAGTCTGTGCCACTTCCAGTTCCAGGTCGATGCCCCGGCCGCGTATGTTGATATGGCCGATGCGGTTGGCTGCGATGTCGTTGGTGTCCAGCTCGAACGTGAGCTTGCCGTCTTCCACTTTGGCGTTTTTAATCCAAACGCTGTCGACGGTGACGAGGCTCTCTGCGGCGGCGCGGGTGGCGCGGG
>JAISGW010000227.1 GCA_031262895.1 Tannerella sp.
AGCATCAAGGCGGCTACGCCCAAGTTGGCGCCGTCGCTGATGCCGAGGATGGAAGGGCCGGCCAAAGGGTTGCGGAAGAGGGTTTGCAAAAGAAGGCCTGCCGCAGCCAGTGATGCCCCTGCCAATAAGGCCGTCACTGCCTGCGGCAGGCGTGATTGTAGTATGATACTTCCCCAGGCCGTGTGGCCGGAATCTTTGCCCAGCAGGATGTCTCCCACGTCCTCTAATGGGATATACACTGCCCCGTAAACCAGCGATGCCAAGAATAACAGAATTAGTCCGATGCTCAAGAAAAGGAATATTCTTTTATCGCGGGCCATTGTGTGGGGGAGGGAGTTAACTCATAACTATTATTAAATGGAGGTGATGCGAAGCACTTCGAGCAGGTCCCTGTTGATAGGCTTCTCGTTACGTATGGCTTTTGAGAAGGGAACGTAGACAATTTGCTCGTTTTGTATGCCTATCATTACGTTGCGTTGGTCTTCCAGCAGGGCGTCGATAGCCGCTACGCCCATGCGGGTGGCCATGATGCGGTCTTGCGCAGAGGGGGAGCCGCCGCGTTGCAGGTGGCCGAGGATGGTGACGCGCACGTCGAAGTTGGGATATTCCTTTTTCACTCTTTCGGCTACGCCCATGGCGCCGCCGGTGACTTCGCTCTCGGCCACCAGCACGATGCTGCTGTTCTTGGACGTGCGGATGCCATAGTCGAGGATGTCGGACAGTTGGTCCTTCTCCATGGAGATTTCGGGGATGATGGCCGCTTCTGCGCCTGAGGCAAGGGCGCCGTTGAGGGCGAGGAAGCCGCATTCCCTGCCCATGACTTCCACGAAGAAGAGGCGGTCGTGCGAGGAGGCCGTATCGCGTATCTTGTCTACGCATTGCATGATGGTGTTCAGGGCAGTGTCGTAGCCGATGGTCACGTCGGTGCCGAACAAGTCGTTGTCTATGGTGCCGGGCAGGCCCACCACCGGATAGTTGAACTCTTGGGCGAAGATGCGGGCGCCCGTCAGGGTACCGTCGCCGCCGATAGCCACCAAGGCGTCGATGTTTTCTTTCTGTAAGGTTTCAAAGGCCTGTTTGCGGCCTTCAGGCGTTTTGAATTCCATGCAGCGGGCTGTCTTCAAGATGGTGCCGCCGCGCTGGATGATGTTGCTGACGTTTTGCGTCTTGAATTCCGCAATCTCTCCGGTAATCAGTCCCTTATAGCCGCGGTAAATCCCTTTTACGGTCATGCCGTGGAAAATGGCGGAGCGGGTGACGGCGCGGATAGCCGCATTCATTCCGGGTGCGTCGCCCCCGGAAGTTAACATGCCAATACATTTGATTTCAGACATAATACCTTTGATTAAAAACCGCGCAAAAGTAATCAATTCATATTACTTTTGCAGCCCGATGGATTATTATGCACATACATTTCCGAACGGTTTGCGGCTGATACATTTGCCCGCTGTTTCGCCTGTTGCCTATTGCGGTTACGCCGTCCGTGCCGGTTCGCGCGACGAGCTTCCCGGCGAGGCCGGGCTGGCTCATTTCGTGGAGCACATGCTTTTTAAAGGAACGGTAAAACGTAAAGCCTGGCACATTCTTAACCGTATGGAGAACGTGGGCGGCGAGTTGAACGCCTACACGGCCAAGGAGGAAACCCTCGTTTATTCCATTTTCATGGCCGAGCATCTGCCCCGCGCCGTGGAGTTGCTTTCCGATCTGGTCTTTCATTCGACTTTCCCCCAGCAGGAGATAGCCAAGGAATTAGATGTCATCCGCGACGAGATAGACACTTATCGCGACACGCCCTCCGAGCTGATTTTCGACGAGTTTGAGAACCAGCTCTTCAAGGGGCACCCCTTAGGCCATAGCATCCTCGGTGAGGATGCCACGCTTTCTACCTTCGGCACGGAGAGCGGCCTTTCTTTTACGCGGCGTTTCTATACACCGGAGAATATGGTTTTCTTTTCCATGGGGCCTCAGAAGCCCGAACGCCTTTGCCGCTTGCTGGAGGCCGGCATGGAAGGGGCGTCTTCGGGCAGCCGGAACCGGAACGAACCGCAGCCACCGCTTGTGGAGGGCAGCCAAGTGCGTACGCTCCGCGCGACGCACCAGGCACATGTCATCCTCGGCGGATGCGCTTACAACATGTTTGCACCCGACCGAAAGCGTTATCCGCTTTATTTGCTCAACAACCTGCTCGGTGGCCCCGGCATGAACAGCCGGCTGAACCTGAGCTTGCGCGAAAAGCATGGCTTAGTATATAACGTGGAGTCGGGCCTCACAGCCTATACCGACACGGGCGTGGCGAACATTTATTTCGGTACCGACCCGAAGGACGTGGAAAAGGCTTTGCAATTAGTGCGTAAAGAATTAGCCAAAGTGCGAGAAACGAAGCTGACCGGTTTGCAATGGGCCGCCCTGAAAAAGCAGGTAGCCGGCCAATTGGGCGTGGCAACCGACAATCGTGAGAACCTGGCTCTTGGTGCAGGCAAGCAGTTCCTTCATCATGACGATTACGAAGCCTT
>JAISGW010000040.1 GCA_031262895.1 Tannerella sp.
GTGGTTCTCAAGGAAGGCGAGCATCTGCCCCTGTATGCCGTCAACCTGCTGCCAGGCCGAGGTGATGCGCGAGGCCGGCGCCCGGCCGCAGACCACTTCGCGGAGGGTGTCGTAAAGGCCGACCTTGTCGTAAAGGCAGTCGAAGCCCGCCTTCAGGTAGGCCCGGTAGGTGGCAGGCTCGTACAGCTCGGCGATGAAGAGCAACTGGTGACGGCTCTTTAACTGCGGGATAGCCCAGGCCCAGAACGCCACCGGCACCATGCCGGCCATGTCGCAGCGGAACCCGTCGACGCCCTTGTCCGCCCAGAAGCTGAGGATGTCGAGCATCTTGTCCCAAGTGTTGGGACGGGGCGTGAGGCAGGCCTTGTGCCCGTCCCGGTAGTCTATCCCGTAATTGAGCTTGACCGTTTCATACCAGTCATCCTTGTGCGGATAAGCGTCGAAATGGTCGTTGCCGGTGGCCTTGGCCGGAAATTCGCTGTATGGGAAGTCCGTATCGGGTGTGGCGAACTGGAGAATGAGCGGCTGGTTGGGAATATAATAGAAGTTGTTTTGGCTGGAGAAAGCCATGGAGGTGTCGTCTCCCTGTCCCAAATCCTCCACGTAGGAGGGCTTGGCTGTGGAGTGGTATTGCCGTGCGACATGATTGGCCACGAAGTCGATGATGACTTTCATTCCCGCGCGGTGGCTGCGTTCGACGAGGGCTTGAAATTCGGCCATGCGTTCGCCCACATTGACGGCCAGATCGGGGTCAAGGTCGTAATAGTCGCGTATGGCGTAGGGCGAGCCTGCCTTTCCCTTGACCACGGCCGGATGGTCGTGCGGCAGGCCGTAGGAGGCATAGTCGGTCGTGGTGGCATGGCTGAGGATGCCCGTGTACCAGATGTGCGTGGCGCCCAGTTCCCGGATGGCGTCCAAGACGGCGGGCGTGTAGTCGGCAAATTTTCCTGAGCCGTTTTCAGCGATGCTGCCGTCTTTGCGCATGGGGACGTCACGGTTGCCGAACAGGCGGGGAAGGGTTTGATAAATGACTATTTTTTCCATCTTTCCAGTATTATTCTTGTTCAAAGGTGCACATTTTCTTTAGAATAACGCAGGGGTTTATTCTTTATTAATTTTGCGCCCATGAAATCTTTGGTCATCTTCGATTTGGACGGCACGCTGCTTGATACGATTGCCGATTTGGGCGAAGCCGCGAATTACGCCCTTTCTCGTTTGGGCTATCCCGTCCATGCACCCGAGGCCTATCCCGGCATGGTGGGTAACGGCATAGACAAGCTCCTCGAGCGCGCCTTGCCTCTGGGAGAGGGCAGTGCGGAGAACGTGCTGCGCCTGCGTCGCTTCTTTATTCCTTATTATGATGTGCACAATGCCGACCACAGCCGGCCCTATCCGGGCATCCCGCAATTGCTGGCCGATTTGCAGGCGGCCGGCCTGCAATTGGCCGTGGCTTCCAATAAATACCAGGCGGCCGTCCGCTCATTGATTGGGCGCTTCTTTCCTGCGCTGCATTTTACGGCAGTCTTCGGACAACGCGAGGGCGTCCCCAAGAAACCCGACCCGCAGGTCGTCTTTGACATTCTGCAGTCGGCCGGCCTCGCGGCAGGGGAGGCGCTTTACGTGGGCGACTCGGGCGTTGACCTGCGCACGGCCTCTGCCGCGGAGGTGGAAGCTTGTGCCGTCACCTGGGGCTTCCGCCCACGCGCCGAGCTGGAGTCTTTTCATCCGGCCCATATCGTCGACAAGGCGGAAGAAATCTATGCCATAGCTCTTTCCAATTGAAAGTTGAAAATTAGAAGTTGGAAGTTTGCAACGGGCTTTTATGTCAATTTGTACTAACTTTGCCCACGGATAAAGATTGCAAATGGATAACAATTACATCGTTTCGGCGAGGAAATACCGGCCCTCTACTTTTCAAAGCGTCGTCGGGCAGAAAGCCCTGACGGCTACATTAAAGAATGCGATAGCAGCCAACAAGCTGGCTCATGCCTACCTTTTTTGCGGCCCGCGCGGGGTGGGGAAGACTTCTTGCGCGCGCATCTTTGCCAAGACCATCAACTGCCTTTCGCCGACCCCGGAGGGGGAAGCCTGCAACGCCTGCGAATCATGCGTGGCCTTCAACGAACAGCGCTCCTACAACATCCGTGAGTTGGACGCCGCCTCCAATAATTCGGTCGACGACATCCGCACGCTGATAGAGGAGGTGCGCATCCCGCCGGCCTTGGGCAAATACAAGGTCTTTATCATTGATGAAGTGCACATGCTCAGCGCGGCGGCCTTCAATGCCTTCCTCAAGACGCTGGAGGAACCGCCCCAACATGCTGTCTTCATCCTGGCTACCACCGAGCGGCACAAGGTATTGCCTACCATTCTTTCCCGCTGTCAGGTTTACGACTTCGCGCGCATTTCCGTCGACGACATGGTGGAGCATCTCGCCTACGTGGCCGGACAGGAGGGTATCACGGCCGAGCCGGAATCCCTGAACGTCATCGCCCAAAAGGCCGACGGCGGCATGCGCGACGCCCTTTCCATCTTTGACCAGGCTGCCAGTTACGCCAACGGACACATCACTTACCGGAGCGTTATCGACAACCTGAACATTCTCGACTACGACTATTACTTTCGCCTGACCGAGGCCCTGCTGGACGGGGAGGTGCGCGAGTCCATGCTCGTGCTCAATGAAATTCTCGGGAAAGGCTTCGACGGGCAGAACGTCATCACCGGCCTGGCCGGGCATTTCCGGGACCTGCTTGTATGCCGCGACCCCTCCACGCTGGTGCTTTTCGAGCGGGGCGCCTCCGTGCGCGAGCGATACAAGGAGATGGCCGCCCGTTGCAGCGAAGCCTGGCTGTACGCCGCCATTGAGCTGGCCAATCGCTGCGACCTGGATTTCCGGCTGAGCCGCAACAAGCGGTTGCTGCTCGAGCTGACGCTGATACAAATCTGCCAGATAGGACAAAGCCCGGAGGGGGCAGTAAAAAAAAACGCCTGATTAAACCGCTCGGCGAGACGACCGGCCTTCCGCCGGCACCGGCGCCGAAGGCCGAGACTCTTCCCCCCAGCCCCGCAAGCGAAACCCACAATCCGCCACGCCATCTTTTGAGCACCTCTTTGAAGCAGATGCTCAAGGAGGACAAGCCCAGCACACCGGCTGTCGTTGCTGAAGTCGACCCTCAGACGGCCAAGACGCGCCATTTTACCCAGGAAGAACTGCTGGCCGCCTGGGATGCCTACGCCATGCGCATAGACAAGAACGCCTACCTGAAGGCAGCCATGGCCAACTGCAAGCCGCAGTTGAAAGAAAAGGCCCTCTTTGAGGTCACCACCTTCAACAGCGTGCAGCAGGAAGAATTGCAGAACGACAGCGTGCATCTCCTGCCCATTCTCCGTCATGCCTTGGGAAACGACCTCTTGCGTATGCGCGTCGTCATATCGGAGACGGCGCAAAAGAGGGTGGCTTACACCCCGGAGGAAAAATACCAGTACCTCGTCCAAAAGAATCCGGCGCTCGAAAAGCTGCGGCAGACCTTCAACCTGCGATACTGAAGGTATGATTACCTTTGCGGCCATGCAAACCGATGAAAAAAGGACCTTCGGGTCCGACCTGGAATTCCTGTCCCGGCATGACGAGCCTGTCCTGCTGGGCGAAGGGGAAATGCGGCAGGTGCTCGTTTCCCCCAAATATCAAGGCAAAGTATTTACTTCTACGGCTGAGGGCCTCGAAGGACGCAGCTTGGGATACCTCAATTATGCGGCCTTCGGGAAAGCGACGCCCGACCCGCACATGAACGGCTACGGTGGGGAGAACCGTCTCTGGGTAGGCCCTGAAGGCGGACGCTTCTCCGTCTTCATCCGGCAGGGAGACGAGCAGGTGTACGCCAACTGGCATACGCCTCCCGCCTTTGACACAGAACCCTGGACGCGGACTTCAAGCCGGAAGGACGAAGTCGTCATGGAAAAAGAAATGGAACTGGAGAACTATCTGGGCACCCGTTTCCGCCTCCGCGCGGAACGGAGCGTCCGCCTGCTCGACGAAGGGGCGCTTTGTCTGTTCCTGCGGCTTCCCGCCTTGCCGGAGGGGCTTCGCTGGGTGGCTTATTCCACGGCCAACCGCCTGAGCAACCTGAACGATTTTCCCTGGACGCCCCAAAGCGGCACACTCTGCCTATGGATGGCCGATATGTTGAAGACTTCGTCCCGTTCGTTCAGTTTCGCCCCCTATCTGGCGGGCAGCCTGGCCGAAAGGGGCGCCGTGGCTACCTCCGACTATTTCGGCCCCATCCCCGAAGGTCGTTACCGGGAAGCCGGCGGACTGGTCTTCCTCCGCACCGACGGCCGCCTGCGCAGCAAGATAGGCCTGTCGGCTCGCCGCACCCGCGGCCTGCTGGGCAATTACGACCCCTTGGCCGGACATCTGACTTTGGCCGCCTTCTCCATGGACGCGCAGACCCCTTACCTGAACCAGGAATGGGATACCGCGAAAGACCCCATGCAGGGCGACGTGATGCACGCCTACAACGACGGCCCTCTTGACGACGGCAGCCAGATGGGGCCTTTCC
>JAISGW010000048.1 GCA_031262895.1 Tannerella sp.
AGGCAAATTGGCTGTCAACGTGAAACACGGGAAAATCCAATTACAATTGGATTTCCGCAATGACGATGAAGAGGACGTCTCCCTCACTTACGACATCAAGAAGGTCGGCAACTGTATTATGAACTTCACGACGAATCCGATTGAAGGCATCGGTGCCTTTTCCGGTAAGATGCATGTCGACCGGGATGTTTGCTACATCAGTTCCACTATGGGGACTTCCCCTTTGAGTTACCAGGAGGTGGACGTCATGGGCATGGACGGTAAAGGCAAGAGCTATGGTTGTATCTTTTACGATTCGAACTTCGTAAAGAGTTGGCGGGCTGTCTTGACACAGGTGGAATAATCAGCCCTTTCCGAAAAGCCTCTTGATCAAATCAGGGCGGTGCAACCTTTGGAGTGACTGCCGTATGGCCACGCGCATTTCGGGCTTATACCAGAAGAAGTACTTCCGCTGGGCAAGCTTTTCTTCGCGGCTGTGTGCGGTATATACTTTCTTGAGGGTGTATGGGTCGTAGCCGGTATAATACATTTCGGTGGCCAGCGTCATGGGCGAGGGGGTAAAGTCCTGCACCTGTTCGAGGTGGAAGTTTAAATCTTTGGTGATGGCGGCCAGGCAGGCCATGTCGGTTTCCGTGCAGCCCGGATGCCCCGAAATGAAATAGGGAACGAGTTGTTGCTTCAGCCCGAGTTTGCGGTTGAGATTTTCGAAGATACGGCCGAAGCGTTCGAAGCAATCGAAAGAAGGCTTGCGCATGAGCCGGAGCACACTTTCTTGCGTATGTTCCGGGGCGACTTTCAGGCGTCCCGACACATGACGGGCGATGAGTTCTTCCGTGTATTCGCCGGCTGCCCGTTTTAATTTCCCGTCGGCATAATCGTTGAGCAGGAGGTCATAACGTATGCCGCTTCCGATGAAGGATTTCTTCACGCCGGGCAGCGCATCGACGGCATGATATAACTCAAGCAAGGCACTGTGGTCGGCATTGAGGTTCTTGCATACGGAGGGCCAGATACAGGAAGGCCGCCTGCATTTGTGACAGAGACTTTCGTCCTTGCCTTTCATGCCGTACATATTGGCCGAAGGGCCGCCCAAATCGCTGAAGTATCCCTTAAAATCAGGCATCGCGGCCACGGATTTGGCTTCGCGCAAGATGGAAGCTTTCGAGCGGGAAGCCACGAACTTGCCCTGATGGGCCGAGATGGTGCAGAAGGCGCAGCCCCCGAAGCAACCACGGTGGATATTGATGGAATGTTTGATCATTTCATAGGCCGGTATCTCTTTCCCGCGGTACTTGGGATGGGGTAGCCGCGTATAGGGCAGGTCGAACGAGGCGTCGATTTCGGCTTCCGTCATGGGAGGGTAGGGGGGATTGACCACGATGAGCCGGCCACAGGCTTCCTGGCAGAGCCTTTCGGCCTCGTATTTGTTGGATTCTTCCTCGATGAGGCGGAAGTTTTTGGCTTGTTTCAACTTGTCGGCCAAACAAGCTTCGTGTGAGAAGAGGCAAACAGACCGGCCCTCGGGTTTACGGTCGGTCACATAGGCAACCTGCCGCAGGTCAAGGCTTGCTTCCCGAAAATCCTGTCCTGTCTTTAGTCGCTTGACTAATTCGCGCAGGGGTTGTTCGCCCATGCCGTAGATAAGCAGGTCGGCACCGCTGTCAATCAGGATGCTGGGGCGAAGGGCGTCCTGCCAGTAGTCGTAGTGGCTGAGGCGGCGCATGGAAGCCTCTATGCCGCCCAGCAGGACGGGCGTGTCGGGGTAAAGTTCTTTTAAGATGCGGGTGTAAACGATGCTCGGATAGTCGGGCCGCATGCCCGGCAGGCGGTCGGGCGTATAGGCGTCGTCGCTGCGCAGGCGTTTGCCCGCCGTGTAGCGGTTGATCATGGAATCCATGGCGCCCGCCGTAAGGCCGAAGAAGAGCCTTGGCCTGCCCAATTTGCGGAAATCGCGGAAATCGCCCCGCCAGTCGGGTTGCGGCACGATAGCCGTGCGCAAGCCTTCGGCCTCAAGGACGCGGCCGATGACAGCCGCCCCGAAGGAAGGGTGGTCTACGTAGGCGTCGCCCGTGAACAGGATAACGTCAAGGTAGTCCCACCCTCTCGCCTCCACTTCTTTTTTTGTGGTCGGCAACCAGTCCGAAAGCTTTTCCATCAGCGCCGTTTCAGCCTATCATTTGCAGACTGCGGCGAATGAAGCTTGCCAGCGGCTCCCCTTTCAACATGCCGTTTCCCAGAAGCGCCAAATCAATCAACTCATGCACGAGCTTATCGCCTGCCGCATAGTCGGCGAGCTGCTTGTCACGTTTGCCGCGCAGTTCATCAAGTTGCTGATTAGTCTGGCTCATGTCATCCTTTTCCTCCTGTGTGATTTCTTCCGGCTTTTTCTTGTTCTGCTTGTCACGCAAGTCTTGTTGACGGGCTTCCCAGCCTTTGATGTCGGCCAATACAGGGGCCAAGGCTTCCGAGCAGGCCGTTTCTTCGTCGGCCAGCACCTTCTTTATGAGGGGATGTTCCGTGTTCAGTACGAGGTTGTAACTTTCGGGCATCTCGCCATAAAAAGACATGCCCGGTTGCATGGCTGACATTTCGCGCATACGGCGCATGTACTCACTTTGGGTAATCATAACGGGGTTTGCATTGGCGCCGAGTGCTTCGAAAGCAACGTAGAACTCGGTCTTCTTGCCGGCTACCGACATCTGGCTCTTGAAGACTTGCTCCAAGGCATTGCGTTGCTCATCCGTCAATGTCACCTTCGCGGCTTCTTCCTTACGGATAAGATTTTCCAACGTGTCGCTGTCTACGCGGGAGCAATGGGTCTTTTCTAATTTTTGCTCTATCTGTCCGACCTGATGCACGTCAAGTTGGCCGTCCATCAGCAAAACGCTATAACCTTTG